>CAIOTP010000001.1 GCA_903861235.1 uncultured bacterium
CGCCGATGTTGCTGTCCTCGGCCTCAATTCGGGTGAGTGGTTCAAAGGGAGGCCCCGCACCCCACGGCCCCTCATTGATGACATCCCTTTCGGTGCTTGCCTTGTGAAGGAGCATCCTGAGGTTGGTGACAGCAGGAATCAGCGGGAAGATGACGCTCCCAAACCTCGGCCCTCCGGTGTCCTGCCCTACCGCGGTGCGGTACAGGGCAACACCGAGGAGTCCACGAGCAACCGCGATGCCGCTCGATACAAGCCTTTCCGTCGTCGACCGCTATGCCCGCGCCCATAGCTCACGCGGGCGCAAGTGTACTCTGTCCCCCCCGCCCCGGTTGACACCGACCGGCACGATAAACCCCCCAGGCGAACCGGAGCGAGAGGAAGGCGATGTCGGAAGCGGATGAGCGGAGCGAGCAGGATGGCGGCCAGCGTGGTCGGCCTGGTCGTCGAAGCGTGCAGGACCGGCACAACGCGGTGCTCGAGGTGCTGCAGGGCAAGGCCACGGTCGACCAGGTGGCGCGGCGTCTGGGCGTGCGCCCGGAGACGGTCGTGGGGTGGAGAGAGGCTGCGCTGGAGGGCATGACGGCGGCGCTGCAGCGAGGGGACGGCCCCAGCGCCCGGGAGCGCGAGTTGGAGCTGGAGAACGGCACCCTGCGCGACGCGCTCACGCGCAGCGCCATGCAGGTCGAGCTGCTGCAGCGGGAGTTGGGCATCCCCGCACGGGGCCCTTCTCCGCGCAGGAGGTCGCGGCGATGAGCTCCTCGACCTCCTGCGGTGAGGCGTCGGTGGCCCTGCTGGCCCAGACCTTCGGCCTGTCTCGGCAGGCCGTCTACGCCGCCCGGGCCGCACGACAGGCAGCCGCCCGGACCGCCGGCCTGGCGCATGGCGACCGTCCCACGACGGCTCCGGCCGCGCCACCCAAGAGCCGTGGGGTCCCTGTCGAGACGCTCGTGGACGCCATCACCTCCATCGTCGAGCAGCAGCCCGCCTGGGGGGTTCGGAAGGTCTGGGCCGTGCTGCGCCGCCAGGGCCTCCACGTGGGCCGCAGGCGCGTTCACGCGCTGATGAAGGCCGCTGGCCTGGTGCTGCCCCGCGACAGCGAAGGGCCCCGTGATCCCGCCCCTCGCGGTCATGTCACCACCCCGGAGCCCAACCGCCGGATCGCCGTCGACTTCACCACCGTCTGGACCGCCGAGGACGGCACGGTGGCGGTCGCCATCGGCGTCGACTGCGGCTGCCGCAGCGTGCTGGACGTCACCGCCACGAAGTCGCAGTCCTCTGGGGCCATCCTCGCCAGCGCGGACCGCGCTCTGCAGGCAGCCTTCGGCTCGCCGGCCGACGTGCCTGACGGCGCCGAGCTCCGAAGCGACCATGGCCCGCAGTACACCGGCCACGACGCCGAGGATCTGGCCAGGGCCTGGGGGGTCGTCCACACCTTCGCCCCCGTTGGTCGCCCCACCGGCAACGCCGTCGCGGAGCGCACGATCCGCACCATGAAGGAGGAGTGCATCTGGCTGCGCGACTGGCGCAGCCTCGCTGAGCTTCAGCAGGCCCTCCAGGCCTGGGCCCGCGCCTTCAACCACGACCGTCCCCACCAGGCCCTCGGCTGGCAAACACCCGCTGAGCGTCGGGAGGAGCGTCTTGGTCCAACCCAGCGGAAGGCAGCGTGAGAACCTTGTTCTCTCGCTGTCTTCTGCTGGACACATCTCCCAGAACCTGCCCTCGGAGCGGAGGCAAGTCCAGCCGGGCCCCTCGCAGCGCGCAGCGCGAGAGGGTGGATGGGCTGGCCGAAGCGAACGGGCAGGTTCCCTCCCGACGCCACCGGGCACTACACCCGATTCGCCGCCCGGCTGGTGTCTTGACAGAAGGGGGACACTACAGAAGTCCACCCAGCCCACGAGTGGTGTTCTCACCAGCCCTCTCGGGCCTTGCTCCGTTCGTTCGTACGAGGTGCCGGGCAGCAACCGGCAGGTTACGAACATCGGGCCGTTTCACAGCGAATGGGAACGACCTCATGCTGCCCAACCTGTCAACAAAGAACCGATCGCGGCTGACGAGCCGCGCCGTGGCCTTGGCAGTCGTCGGCATCTGCACCAGCGCGGGTTGCCGGTCGCCGTGGCAGGACCTCTTCCACGTCCAGAGCGCCGGCGCTCGGCTGCCCGTGGTCGTGTACGGTGAAGCAGATGCGTCGACCATCGTCCTGTTCCAGCACGGTGGCCCCGACGGCGCCGCGGGCATCGACCCATTGCCGCCCGGACTGGCGAATTTGACCGAGGAAGCCCTCGTCGTGACGTGGGCCCAGCGCTCCACGGGGCTCGCGTCCGGTATCTCCCGCACCCGCGACAACACCATCGCGCAGCACGTGTCGGACCTGCACGCTGTTCGACAGGCG
>CAIOTP010000002.1 GCA_903861235.1 uncultured bacterium
ATCGGCCGCAGCTGGCAGCTGGGCACGGTGCAGGTGGACTACAACCTGCCCGAGCGGTTCGACCTGTCGTACATCGGCGCGGACAACCAGCCGCACCGGCCGGTCATGATCCACCGGGCGCCCTTCGGCAGCATGGAGCGGTTCATCGGCTGCCTGATCGAGCACTTCGCGGGCGCCTTCCCGCTGTGGCTGGCCCCCGAGCAGGTCCGCGTGATGCCCATCAGCGAGAAGAGCGCCGACTACGCCCGCGAGCTGCACGCGGCGCTGGCGGCGAAGGGCCTGCGGGCCACGCTCGACGAGAGCAACGACCGCATCCAGGGCAAGATCAAGCAGGCCGCCGACATGAAGGTGCCCTACTGCGCCGTGGTCGGGCCGCGTGACGCCGAGGGCCGCAAGGTCAGCGTCCGCGCGTTCGGGATCGAGGCGAACCTGGGCGAGATGGGCTTCGACGCCTTCGTGGACGGTCTGGTGCAGGAGCACCGCACCCGCGGCCAGTCCACGGTGAAGGCGGGCTTCGGCAAGTGACCCTGCAGGGGCTGGCGCTGCCGCAGGCACGGACGGCCGAGAGTCGGCCGGCACACCCGCCCCCCGCCCCGGAGTCCGTCCACGCCGCCGGCCGCATGCTCGATTCGCACGGCCGCGTGATCCGCGACCTGCGACTGAGCCTGACCGACCGCTGCAACTTCCGCTGCACCTACTGCATGGAGCCGGATGTGCGCTTCGCCGCACCGGACACGCTGCTGCAGGCGGACGACTTCGTGCGGGTGGCCGGCGTGGCCGCGGACCTGGGCGTGACCAAGATCCGCCTGACCGGCGGCGAGCCCACGCTGCACCCGGCGCTGGGCGAGATCATCGCGGGCATCCGCGTGCGGACCGGATGCGAGATCGCGCTCACCACCAACGGCGCCACGCTCGACCGGAGCTCGCTGCGAGCATGGAAGGCGGCGGGCCTGGACCGGGTCACCATCAGCCTGGACTCGCTGCGGTCGGACCGCTTCGCCCGGATCACCCGCTCGAACTGCACCCCGGCTCGGGTGCTGGGCTCGATCGAGGACTGCCTGACGGAGGGCCTGACCCCGGTGAAGGTGAACGCCGTGCTGGTGCGCGGCGTGAACGACGACGAGGCCGCGGACCTGGCGGCGCTCGCCCGTCGCCCCGGCGTGGAGATGCGCTTCATCGAATGGATGCCGCTCGACTCGGGGCACGCCTGGGATCCGGAACGCTGGGTGAGCGCAGCCGAGACTCGGGCGGCGATCGAGCGGCGATTCCCGCTGGTGCCGCTGCACGGCGACGATCCCTCGAGCACCGCACGGACCTTCGGCTTCGCGGACGGAACGCCGGGCCGCGTGGGCTTCGTGGCGCCGGTGAGCAGCCCGTTCTGCGGCGCGTGCAGCCGGCTCCGCATGACCGCCGACGGCATGGTCCGCCCCTGCCTCTTCAGCACGCGCGAGTTCGACCTGCGGCCCACGCTGCGTCACGGCGACGACCGCGACGTCGCCCGCTTCCTGATCGACGCCACCTGGACCAAGCAGCCCGGACACGGCATCGCCACGCCGCAGTTCCGCCAGCCCGATCGCCCCATGTCCGCCATCGGAGGCTGACATGTCCGACGGCACGCTGGTGCTGCTGGCTCTTCTCTTCCTGGCCATGGGTGCGCTCTACGCCTCCGTGGGACACGCGGGCGCCAGCGGCTACCTGGCCGCCATGGCGCTCCTGGGCGTTCCCGTGGCGTCCATGCGGTCCACGGCACTCGCGGTGAACGTGTGCGTGGCATGCATCGCGTGCGTGCAGTTCGTGCGCGCGGGCCACTTCTCCTGGCGGCTCTTCTGGCCCTTCGCGGCGGCCAGCGTGCCCGCCGCCTTCGTGGGCGGGTGGATCTCCCTGCCCACGCGGCCCATGCAGATGGTGATCGCCGCTGCGCTGCTGCTGGCGGCGGCCCGCATGGCCTGGATGGCCACCGGACTTCGGCTGGCCGCGCGGCCCGCACGCATGCCCGCGGTCCCAGTGGCGGCCGGATGCGGCGGGGCTCTGGGGCTGGTGGCGGGACTCACCGGCACCGGCGGCGGCATCTTCCTGAGCCCGCTGCTGCTGGCGTGCCGATGGGCCGATCCGAAACGCACCGCGGCCACGAGCGCCATGTTCATCCTGGTCAACTCGGTCGCCGGGCTGGGCGGACTCTCGCTCCGCGGGCCCCTGCCCACCTTGCATCTGGTGCTGCTGGCGGGCGCCGCATGCGCCGGCGGTGCGGTCGGCGCGTTCTGGGGCAGCCGTCACGCGCCCCCGGCGGTCCTCAACTGGATCCTGTCGATCGTGCTGCTGGTGGCTGGCGGCAAGCTTCTCCTGGCGGGCTGACTTCCCGCCGCCAGATCGGTCGCTTCCAGATCGGCACTTCGCGCTTCATGCGGTCGATGAACCGGGTCATGGCCGCCAGGGCCTCGGCACGATGGGCCGATCGCACCTCCAGGCGGAAGGAGCAGGCGCCCACCGGCACGCGGCCACGGCTGTGCTGCACCCGCACGGCATGCAGCCCGAGGCTCGACAGGATCTCGCACGCCAGCTCGTGCAGCGACCGCTCGGTCATGGGGTCGTAGGTCTGGTACTCGAGCGCCTCGAGCTCGCGCGCAGGCTGGCCCGCTCCGGCGGGCTCGAGCGGCCGGACCAGGCCCTCGAAGCGAAGCACCGCGCCGCTTCCCGTGGCGGCATCCGGCGCCCGGACCGCGTGAGGGAGCGGACCGTCGAAGAGCGTCACGCTCACGCTCATCCGCCGTCCACCAGCGCGATGAGCGCGATCTCGTCGTCGGGCCGTGGGCGGTGATCGGGCGCCACCAGGGCGTGGTTCACCGCAAGGCGCGCCGCAGGCAGCGCGAAGGCCAGCGCCGGGTGCTGCTCGCCCAGCGCGCGCAGCAGTTCGCCGCAGGTGCATTCGACCCGGGCCTGCACCGTGACCTGGCCGGAGCCCGCGCGATCCTGCGCCGGGCCGAAGAGCAGGATGGTGAAGGTGCCGGGGGGCGGCATGACCGCGAGTGTAGGATTTCCCGCAGGTTCCCCATGGAATTTCGAGGCCAGCCCTTCGCGTTCGACGGTCCGGCGGCGGCGCTCCGGGCGCTGCGATCGAGCCTGGGCGATCGCAGGCGGCCGTGGCCCCTGCAGGAGCTGCCGCTGACCCATGCTCGCGGCAGGTTCCTCGGTGCTCCCGTCGCGGCGGACCGCGACAGCCCCGCCTTCGACCAGGCCGTGCTCGATGGCTACGCCGTGCGGCGATCCGACCTGGCGATCGACGAAGAGTTGCCCGTCCTCGGCGAGGCCCGCATCGGCGAGAGGCCTCCACCCATGCCCGCCGCCCGCGGCGCCGTCCGCGTCTCCACCGGCTCGGCGGTCCCGGAATCCGCCGAGGCCGTGATCGGACGGGAGCATGTGGAGGAGCGGCTGCATTCGGCCTCCGGCGGATGCATTCGCGTGCCCGCGGACACCGCCCGCACCGTGCAGCCGGGCCAGGCCATACGACGTCGCGGCGAGAACCTGCGCCAAGGTGATCGCCTTCTCCCTGCGGGCGCGTGGCTGGGCGCCGCCCAGGTGGGCGCGCTGGCGTCCGTGGGCTGCCATCGAGTGCCGGTGAAGGCTCCGACGGTGGTGCACCTGCTGGCCACCGGCGAGGAACTGGTCGGTGCGGAGCAGGAACCGGGGCCCTTCGGCACGCGCGACAGCAACAGCCACGCCGTCGGCGGCATCCTGGGATCGCGTGCCTGGATCCAGCTCGACCGCCAGGACCGGGTGCGCGGCGAGCCGGCGGACATCGACCATGCCATCCTCCAGGCGGGCCTGCACGCCCACGCGCTGGTGATCATGGGTGGCGCATCCATGGGGCATCGTGATCCGGTGCGCCAGGCCGTGGACCGCGCCGGGGCGCGCGTGATCTTCCATGGCCTGCCGCAGCGGCCCGGCAAGCCCGTGCTTGCCGCGGTGCTGGAGCGACCGGAAGGACCCGGGCTGCTGATCTTCGGCCTGCCCGGCAATCCGATCTCGGCGGCGGTCACCGCCGAGCGGCTGGTGGTGCCCGCGCTGGCCGGCCTGTGCGGCGGAGATCTGCCGCAGCCACCGCGGCTGCTCCTGGCCGAGGACGACGGCCGCACCCTTCCGATGTGGTGGCACCGCCTGGTGAGCATCCACGCCGACGGATCGGCCCGACTGGTTCCCACCCAGGGCTCCGGGGATGCCCCCTCGGCGGCGGCGAGCGACGGCTTCGTGGAGGTGCCCCCGGGCGAGCGCGTCGGTCCCGATCGCCCGGTGCCGTTTCACGCCTGGCCCGGCTGAGGCCCCGGCGCGTCACAATGCCCCCATGAACGCCTCGCCCGAACCTGGACGCCTCTCGCATGTGGACGCCGAAGGAGCTTCGCGCATGATCGACGTGGGCGACAAGCCCGTGACCGAGCGATGGGCGCGCGCGGAAGGCTTCGTCACGCTTTCGCCGGAACTGGAGCGGCAGGTGCGCGACGACACGCTCGCCAAGGGCTCCCTGGTGGAGGTGGTGCGGCTGGCAGGCATCCAGGCGGCCAAGCGAACCGACGAACTGATCCCCCTCTGCCATGCGCTGCCGCTCGATGCCGTGCAGGTGGAGGCCACCCTGCAGCCCGGGCGACTGCGTGTGCAGGCCATCGCACGCACCCATGCCCGCACCGGCGTGGAGATGGAGGCGTTGACCGCGGTGGCGGTGGCGTGCCTGACCGCGATCGACATGGGCAAGGCGGTGGACAAGGGCATGTCGATCGAGGGCATCCGCCTGCTGGAGAAGCACGGCGGGCGAGGAGGTTCCTGGGTGGCGGAGCGATGAGCGGCCCGATCCGCGCCGCGGTGCTCACCGTGAGCGACCGCTGCTCCCGGGGCGAGACGGAGGACACTTCCGGGCCGGCGCTGGTGGCCATGCTGCGCGAACGGATGGCGGCTCAGGTGGTGGACACGCGCTGCCTCCCGGACGAGGCCGATGCGCTCGCCGCGTGCTTCGCCGCATGGGGTCGTGGCGGCGGGATCGACCTGATCCTGAGCACGGGCGGCACCGGTCTGGCGCCGCGTGACGTCACGCCCGAGGCGGCCGCTCGCGTGATCGAGCGCCCCCACCCGGCCCTGATGGAACTGGCACGCCTGCGATGCATGGCGAAGACGCCGCGGACGTTCCTGTCCCGCGGCGTGGCCGGCACGGTGGGTTCGGCCCTGCTCCTCACGCTGCCCGGCTCGCCGCGGGGCGCCACCGAGATGCTCGAGGCCCTGCTGGACATCCTGCCCCCACGCCGTGGAGACGCTCCGGGGCGAGGTCCAGGACGACGGTCGACCCGGAGCCCGTGCCGTCACCGGGCGGGTGGTCGAGCACCGCGACGCGGGTGCCCACGAGCCCTGAAGATCGTGAAACCCCGGCAAATCTGCGGAATTGCCGCTTGCCTTGCCCCCGGCCGGGGCGATACTTTGCCCGATTCAGGCCGGGCGCGTGCCCGGCCGCTTCCGCGACTCGAGGACTCTGGCTACATGTCCATCGCTTCCTTCGTGCCGACGTGGTTCGCTTGAGCCCGCTGTCGGTCCGAGTCGCTCCGGTCCATCCGACCCAGTCCGTGGGTGCCTGCGACGGCATCCGGCTGTTCTCTTTCAACTCCGTCGCCCGAGGTAACTGCCATTAGCTCCTATCCGTCCAGCCGTCCGCCCATGGGTCGCCCCGAGGGTGGCTTCGGCCCCCGCATCAACGACCGCATCCGCATCACCCCCATTCGTCTGATCGACGAGAACGGCGAGATGGTGGGCGTGGTCGAGACCGACGAGGCGCGTCGTCGCGCCATGGACGTGGGGCTGGACCTGGTCGAGATCGCGGCGGACGTTCGTCCGCCGGTCTGCAAGATCATGGACTTCGGCAAGTACAAGTACGAGCAGAGCAAGAAGGACCGCCAGGGCAAGAAGTCCAAGGCCAGCGAGATGAAGGAAGTCCGCCTGGGCCGGTCCATGAAGATCGACCCGCACGACGTGGAGATCCGCGTGCAGCAGGCGCTCCGCTTCCTGCTCGAAGGCAACAAGGTGCAGCTGGTCGCCAGCTATCGGGGCCGCGAGCTGGCCCACAAGGAGATCGGCGAGGCCAAGATGGACGACGTGATCAAGAAGCTCTGCGAGCTCGGCCGGCTGGAGTCGGCTCCCAAGCTCGCGGGCAAGCGACTGACCGCCATCATCGCACCCGACCGCGCCAAGGCGGATTCCTGGCGGCGCAAGCACGGCGATTCGAAGGCCGCCAAGGCCGCGGAGAAGGGTGCCGACAAGGCCCCCGCCGTCGATGCTGCGCCCGCCGCCTCCGGCGAGCGGCTGCAGGTGCCGGCGTCCGCGGCGAAGTCCGACTGACCCGCCTGCGGTTTTCCGCCTCCTTCCCTTGACGGGCACGAATATCCGTGCATAATTATGCTGTGGCTTTTTCACGCGCCGAGAGGCGGAGATCGATCGAGCGCATGCTCGCCGAAGGCGGCATCGCCAACCAGCACGACCTGCTGGGTCGGCTGCGCGCCGCCGGCGTGGAGACCACCCAGGCCACGCTCAGTCGCGATCTCGCCGACCTGGGCGTGGTGAAGGGGCCCGAGGGCTGGCGACTGCCGGACCAGGCCGCTTCAGCCCCCTCGGAGCTGGCACCGGCCGTGCGCGCCTACCTGCTGCATGTGGAAGTGGGCGGGACCATGGCGGTCCTTCGCACCCGCACGGGCCATGCCACACCGCTGGCCGTTGAGCTGGACAAGACGCGTCTGGAGGGCGCCCTGGGCACGGTGGCCGGCGACGACACCATCTTCCTGGCCTGCCGGAGCCCGGCCATGGCCCGTGCGGTGGCGAGGCGCCTTCAGGCCATGCTCAGCGGCGATCGCTCGCGCCGGGTGCTGGCCCGTCGCTGAGGAAAGCACATGAACGACACCGTCCGAACCGCCATCGTGGGTGCCGCCGGCTACACCGGTGCCGAGCTGGCCGCCCTGCTCGCCGGCCATCCGCACGCCGAGATCGTGGGCCTTTTCGGCAGCGAGCGACGGTCCGCGGAAGGCGAACCCTCGATCGATTCGCTCTTCCCGCGGCTGCGCGGCCTGGTGGATCTGCAGGTCAAGGCGGCCTCGATCGAGGCGATCGTGGCCACGCGTCCGGACGCGGTGTTCCTGTGCACGCCCCATGAGGCGAGCGCCACGCTGACCGCTCCCCTGCTGCGAGCCGGCATCGCGGTCCTGGATGTCTCCGCCGCGTTCCGTCTGCGGCAGGCCTCGGACTACCCGGCGCACTACGGCTTCGAACACCCCGACCCGGGGCTGCTGTCCCGTGCCGTCTACGGACTTCCCGAGTGGAATCGTGCCACGCTCGCCGACGCCGATCTGGTGGCCTGCCCCGGCTGCTATCCGACCAGCGCCATCCTGGCCCTGCGTCCACTGGCGTCCGCCGGCCTGATCCGCACCGACCGACCCGTGATCGTGGACAGCGCCTCCGGCGTGAGCGGTGCCGGCCGCTCCCCCGCCGTGAAGAGCCTCTTCTGCGAAGTCAGCTTCCAGCCCTACAACGCCTTGAAGCATCGGCATCAGCCCGAGATGCGGCAGGAGACCGGCTGCACGGTGCTGTTCACGCCTCACCTGCTGCCGCTGGATCGCGGCATCCTGAGCACCATCCACGCCGAGCTGGCCGACCACGCCACCGAGGACGCGGTGCGGGCCTGCCTTCGGGCGCGATATGGCGAGGAGCCCTTCGTGCGGCTGCTGCCCAGGGGCGAATGGCCCTCGATCGCGGCGGTGGAACGAACGAACTTCTGCGACATCGGCGTGGCGGTCGACCTGCCCACCCGCCATGTGCTGCTGGTCAGCGCCATCGACAACCTGCTCAAGGGCGCGGTCGGCCAGGCGGTGCAGTGCATGAACATCCGCTTCGGGCTCCCGGAGACGGCCGGACTGCCGCTGGCCCCGAAGGAACGGACGCTGCAGTGAAGACCTTCGTGATCAAGCTCGGCGGCGCCCTGCTGGACGAACCCCAGGCGCACGCCCCCGCCTTCGACGCACTGGCGACCTGTCTTCGGGCCGCGCCGGCCGTGGTGGTGCACGGTGGCGGCAAGGCCGTGGACCGCCAGCTGGATCGCCTGGGCATGCCCTCGTGGAAGCAGGACGGCATCCGCGTCACGCCACCGGAACAGATGGACCAGATCACCGGCGTGCTCGCGGGCTGCATGAACGCGCGGCTCGTGGGTCTGCTGCTGGCACGGGGGGTGCGTGCCGTGGGACTGACCCTGGGGGATGCGGGCGTGACCCGCGCCCGCGTGACCACCCGCTACGCCTTCGACGCCGGTCGCGTGGGCGAGATCATCAGCGGCGACCCTGGGCTGCTGCACACGCTGCTCCAGGCGGGCTTCACGCCGGTGCTCAGCAGCATTGCGCTCGACAGCCATGGCGAGACGCTCAACGTGAACGCGGACGAAGCCGCCGCCGCCCTCGCCCGGCTGCTGCCGGCCGAGCGGCTGGTCCTGCTCACCGACGTGCCGGGCGTGAAGGATGGAAGCGGTCGCGTGGTGCCCAGTCTCGACGCGACCCGGACGCGGGCCATGATCGACTCCGGCGAGATCACCGGCGGCATGGTCGCCAAGGTGCGCGGCGCGCTCGAGGCCGCCGAGAGCGCCGGGGTGCCCGTGCTGGTGGCCGGCTGGAACGAGCCGGCGGCGCTCGCCCGCCTGACCCACGCCG
>CAIOTP010000003.1 GCA_903861235.1 uncultured bacterium
AAGTACCAGAACCGCCGCGCGGACTACCTGAAGAGCTGGTGGGACGTGGTGAACTGGAACGAAGTCAATCGCCGCTTCCAGTAAAAGGGACGGGCGTATTTATAAGACTCTTTGCCCGCAGTAGGAAAAAGTCTGATAAGTAGGCCCGTCCCCCTGCCCGTTTCAGCCCTCATCGCTTCCGCTCGCCGCGGCCCTCCGGCGCCAGCAGTTCGCCTGCGTCGAAGCCGCCGACATCGTCGATGTTGGGGATCTCCGTGCGCCAGCTGGCGGCGTCTGCGCCCATCTTGCGGCCCAGGTCCACCAACGACTGCATGGTCTCCTTCTTGAAGTTGCCCGGCACGGGAGGCTCCCACTCGTCGGGAATGGCCACGAAACGCACCTCCACCTCGCCGGGCATGTTCCGATCCACGTCGAGCGCCACGTAGGCGGTCAGTCGCATGTCCTTGAGCATGGTGGAGCGGAGCATGATGGAGAGCCCGCGGCTGGCCAGGTCGATCCACTCCCGCTTGGCGCTCGAGCCCCGGGGGAAGAGCTGGTTGTTCACGATCACCCAGATGCGGATGACCGGCGGCGTCTTGCCGGGGTTGGCTCGGATCCATCGCTGCAGCACGCTGTTGGGGTGCGACTGGTCGCGGACGGCCCAGATGTTGGCCGTGGCGCCGCCGTCCACGTAGAGCGAGCCGTCCATGAGCACCGGCGGAAAGACCGCGGGAATGGCCGACGAGGCCATGAGCCGCTCCACCATGGCCGCGCGGAACGTGGCGTCGTCGCGGTCGGCCATCTCCAGCAGGTCGAACGGACGGAAGGTGCCGAAGTCCGCGTTGGTGGTGGCACAGCAGAGCGATCGCGACTGCGCCGCCTCGGCCCGCAGCTGGTTCAGCAGGTCGGAGGTCAGCTGCTGCTCGAGCGTGCGTCGCAGACCCGTGGGCTTCATCAGCGACTCGTTCCAGGGCAGGATGGGCAGGAACCCGTTGGGCTCCACCAGGTCGGCCGGCGGATCGGAATACAGGTCCACCCCCACCTGCAGCGACGCTTCCGTGCCCACGAACGCCAGCGGAGCCAGCAGCGCGCCCGTGCTGGTGCCGAACACGCCATCGAACTGCGGCCGCCGCATCTTCGGGTCCGCCACCTGGCCCCACCCCTGCAGGAAGCCCGCACCGAAGGCGCCGAAGTCACCGCCACCCGAGAGCACCAGCACGTCCAGCGTGCCGCCCTGCCGCGCGTCGTCGTTGATGCGTCGACCCATGCGGTCGCTCAGACCCAGGAAGAAGCTGCGGCAGGCTTCCTGCTCGCGCGTCATGCGGCTGGCGTACTGCTGCGGCGTCTCCGGCGGTCGCTGCGGAGCCTGGCAGGCGGCCAGCGCCGTCAGGCCCGCGGCCCCGCCCAGACGAAGGAGACTCGCGAGCAGGAAGCGACGGCGAGCGGAGGGCTGCATGCCCGGAATGTAGCCGCCGGGCTCACGGGATCTGCTGCGTCCGCAGACCATCCACCATCCGCTCGAAGTCCGAGCGAGCCGCCTCCACCGCTTCCTTCGGGCCCAGCAAACGGAGGAACACCGATTGCGCCGGGGCCCGCACGATGGCTCCCAGCTGCGACATGCCCGGCTGCGCCTCCGTCATGCCCATGCCCTTGAAGGCGCCGGCGAAGTCCACCCGGACCACCGGAACTCCGGCCACCGTGCGGTCCGTGCGCTTCACCTGGGCGGGCTGGCCCGCTGCGTCACGGAACTGGTTCCGCCAACGCTCCACGTTCGGATCCACGTCCCCGCCATCCCCCGCCGGAAACACGCTCACGATCAGCTCTGCGCCGCCGGGCACCCGGTACTGAAGCGTTCGGAACGCCGCCGTGGGCTTGACCCAGGCCCAGGCGGTCGGCTTGGGAAACTCCATCGTGCCGCACTGCAGCCACGCGGGATCGCTGGTCTCGGTGCTGATGTTCGCGGGCGCGGCGGGCTGGGGCGGCATGGCGGGCGCCGCCGCGGCCGGCGCGGCACCGGAGGTGAACGGCGCCGGCGGACGCGGGCGAGGCGACGAGTCGCCGCAGCCGGCAAGACTTGCGCCGAGCAGGCACACGATCGCGCAAGGCATTCGCATGGGCCTACGATAGCCACATGCCCCGCCTGCGCGTGCGCGCCGAGCGCAGCTGGACCGCCGACGC
>CAIOTP010000004.1 GCA_903861235.1 uncultured bacterium
CCCAGGAAGATCTCTCAGCGTGACGCGATGGTGGAGCAGATGGGCGCCGCGGACTTCTGGAACGACCCGAAGGGTGCCCAGAAGGTCATCGGTGAGCTCAAGGTGCTGCGAGCCCAGATCGAGCCGCTCGAGGGCGTGATCAAGGACTTCGAGGACGCGCAGGTTGGCTACGAGCTGGCCAAGGAAGGCGGCGACGCCGACATGCTCTCCGAGGTCGACGAGAGCCTGTTCCGCCTGCAGGGCCGCATGGCGACCGTGGAGCGGCAGAGCCTGCTCAGCGGCAAGCACGACCATCGCAACTGCTTCGTGAGCATCCAGGCGGGCGCCGGCGGCGCCGAGGCCGAAGACTGGGCGGGCATGCTGGAGCGCATGTACCTGTACTACTGGAACGAGATGGGCTGGAAGCCCGAGGAGATGCACCGCAGCCCCGGCGCCGAGGCCGGCGTGAGCGAGGTGAGCTACCTGCTGCAGGGCCCCTTCGCGTTCGGCTACATGAGCTGCGAGCGCGGCGCGCACCGCCTGGCCCGGGTGAGCCCCTTCAACGCCGAAGGCAAGCGGCAGACCAGCTTCGCCACCGTGGAAGTGACGCCCGAGTTCGAGGAGACCGACCTGGAGATCCCGGCCAAGGACCTGGACATCGTGCCCTTCGTGCGCGCGAGCGGCCCGGGCGGGCAGAACGTGAACAAGGTCGCCACCGCCATCCGCGTGACGCACATTCCGACCGGCATCCAGGTCACGGCCAGCACCTTCCGCGACCAGCCGCAGAACCGCAAGCAGGCGCTGACGATCCTGCGCGGCAAGCTCGAGCAGCTCGAGGAGGAG
Organism: uncultured bacterium; assembly: GCA_903861235.1. Classification (GTDB taxonomy): domain Bacteria; phylum Planctomycetota; class Phycisphaerae; order Phycisphaerales; family SM1A02; genus SYAC01. The sequence goes on from CAIOTP010000004.1 coordinate 823, forward strand.
CGTCGCGCCGCCGAGATCGCCGCCGTGTCGGGCGGCAAGGTCACCCGCGACTGGGGCAACCAGATCCGCAGCTACGTCTTCTACGACAACCGAGTGAAGGACCACCGCACGGGGCACGAGACGGGCAACCCGCAGCATGTGCTCGACGGCCATGTGGCCGACTTCATCGACGCGGAACTGCAGCGGCGCCGCACGGAACGCGAGCGCGGCGGCAAGGACTGAGCCGTGACGGATGCGCCCGACCCGATCGTGGACCTGGGGCCGGACGCGTGGCGTGACCCACGCCGGGCCGGCTCGCTCGAGTGGCTCTGCACCAACGGCATCGGCGGCTACGCCTGCGGCACGGTGGGCGGACTGCTGCAACGTCGTTGGCACGGGCTGCTGGTGGCGGCCACCGATGTGCCCGCGGGCCGCACCATGCTGGTGCCCAAGATCGAGATCTTCGCCACCGTCGGCGGCCGCGAATGGCCGCTCACCGCCAACGAGTGGGCGGGAAGCGGCATCGACGCGCCCGGCCTGGGATCGCTGGTGCACTTCCACATGGCCGGGTCCGTGGTGGTGCGGCACTGGCGATTCGGCGCAGCGCTGCTCGAGGAGCGTGTGGCCATGGCCCGGGGCCGCAACGCGACCGCCGTGGTGCTCACGCTCCGACGCTCGCCGGGGCCGGTGAAGCTGCGACTGAAGGCGCTCGTGAACCGCCGCCCTCACGACCACCTGACGCGCGCGGGCGCCTGGAAGGCCGACATCGGCGTGGCGGCACGCGGGCTGCAGGTGGCCTTCGAGGGCGCCGCCGGCGAAGGCAGCCGCGTCTATCTGCAGGCGGACGGGGCCAAGGGCGTTCCCGACGGCACCTGGTATCGCGACTACCTGCTGCCGGTCGAGAGGGCCCTGGGCTACGACTGCGTCGACGCCAGCGTCTGCGCCGGCGAGCTGAACCTGACCCTGCAGCCCGGCCAGAGCGCCGGCTTCACGGCCAGCACCAAGGGCGAGCCCGCGGGCGAGGCGACGCGGATCGTGGCCGCCGCGCTCCGCCGCTCGCGGCAGCTGCTCACCCAGGCGAAGGTCCACGGCGACCACTTCCGCTCACGGCTGGTGCTGGCAGCGGACCAGTTCATCGTGGAGCGACCCCTGCCCGGCGGCAGTCGCGGCACCAGCGTGATCGCGGGCTATCCGTGGTTCGCCGACTGGAGCCGGGACGCGCTCGTCTCGCTTCCGGGGCTGCTTCTCTCCACCGGCCGCCACGAAGAAGCCGCTTCGCTGCTGCGCTCGTTGGCCGCATTCCAGAAGGACGGCCTGCTGCCCAACCGATTTCCCGGCCCGGGCGAGGCCTGGATGTACAACAGCGTCGACGCCCCTCTGCTCCTGGCCGAAGCCGCCCGCCGCACGGTGAACGCCACCCGCGACTGGGGTCTGGCTCGCGACCTGTGGCCTGCGCTGCAGGGCGTGATGGATCACTTCCTGGCGGGCACCACGCACGGCATCCGCGTGGACCCCGCCGACGGCCTGGTGAGCGCGGGCGAGCCGGGTGTGCAGTTGACCTGGATGGACGCGAAGGTGGGCGACCATGTGGTCACGCCGCGCATGGGCAAGCCGGTGGAGATCAACGCCCTCTGGTGCGGGCTTCTGCAGACCCTGGTGGAATGGGGCGTCCGCCTTCGACGCGACACCACGGCCCACGCCCGCACGCTCGCTCGTGCCCGGAAGTCCTTCGGCCGGTTCCTCCGCCCGGATGGCGCCGGCCTGATCGACGTGCTCGACGGTCCCGGGGGCCACGAGGATTGCCTGCGTCCCAACCAGCTCTTCGCCCTGGGTGGACCCACGCCGCTGGTGAACGCCACCACGGCCCGTCGCATGCTGGCACGAGTGCATGACGAACTGCTCACGCCCTACGGACTTCGAACGCTGGGACCCCGGGAACCCGGCTATGCGGGCCGCTTCGAGGGCCCGGTGGAGCAGCGGGATCACGCCTACCACATGGGCACCGTGTGGCCGTGGCTGCTGGGCCCGCACGCCACCGCGCTGCGCCGATTCAGCCCCGCGGGCGAGATCGACTTCATCCGGCAGCCCTTCGTGCACCACCTGCGCGAAGGATGCGTGGGCCAGGTGTGCGAAGTGACCGACGGCGACGCGCCGCAGCGTCCCGCGGGCTGCCTGGCGCAGGCCTGGAGCGTGGCCGCCCTGCTCGACGACGGCGCGGGCATGGATGCACCAGGTCGCGCCACCCGCTGAACAAGCGTGCGTGCGCGGGATTCATCCCCGACTGAAACCTGAATCGCCGATTCGACTGGCGGCGAGGATGTTTCCGATGCATGCACCGATACACTGAAGATCCCCGGCTGCTGCGCGCACCGCGGAGCCAACCAAGGAGAAGCCGCGAGCGAGCCGCCATCCATCCTGCAGCGCGTCGCCCGTGGAGAGACCGGCGCGATCAACGAATGCCTGAAGCGGTTCCATGGCCTGGTGTGGTCGCTCGCTCGCCGACTGGGCGGCCCCGCCTCCGACGCCGAGGACGCGGTCCAGGAGATCTTCATCGACCTCTGGCGAAGCGCCGCCCGCTTCGACCCCTCGATCGCCAGCGAGACCACCTTCGTGGCCATGATCGCGCGGCGCAGGCTCATCGATCGCGGACGCCGGCGCATGCGAAGGCCTGAATCCGCCATGATCGAGGAGACCGTCTCGGCGCCGGACCTGCCGTTCGATCCCGTGGAGATCGGCGAGGCCGCTCGGATCGCCGACGCCGCCATCAAGGAACTGCGCCCCGAGCAGCAGCGCGTGCTCCGGATGGCCATCCATCAGGGCTACAGCCACGAGCAGATCTCGACCGCCACCGGCCTTCCCCTGGGCACGGTGAAGACGCATGCCCGCCGCGGCCTGATCCGGCTGCGGCAGTCCCTGGCGGATTCGGGCATCGCCCCGGAGAACTTCCGCGTCCCCGGGCCGGACACCGCCTCCGGCGGCGGCAAGCCAGGAGAGTGAAACGGTGGCCGCGGGCCGCGGTACAAATGGCCCCATGACACCCGCTGCGATCGCTCTCCCGCTCCTCCTCGCCTCCCTCGCCGGCACCCCCGCTGCCGACGACCCGACCCAGGCGCCGCCCGCAGCCATGCTGCGGTACCCGGATGTGGGCCCGAAGGACATCGTGTTCACCTTCGGCGGCGATCTGTGGCTGGTGGACAAGGCGGGCGGCGTGGCGCGGCCGCTCACCTCGGCGCGCGGCCCCGAGAGCACGCCCAAGTTCTCGCCGGACGGCACGCGCGTGGCCTTCGTGGGCGGCTACGAGGGCAACCGCGACATCCACGTGATGCCGGTGGGCGGCGGCGAGCCATCGCGCGTCACGCACCACCCGAGCACCGAGAACCTGAACGACTGGACTGGCGACTCGCTGCTCTTCACCACCAACGAGCTCGGTGGACTCACGCGGCAGGCTCGCCCGTTCCGCGTGCCCGCCGCCGGCGGCCTGCCCGAGGCGCTGCCGGTGCCCTACGGCGCCAACGCCGCGATCGACCGCGCCGGCGAGTGGCTGGCGTACACGCCGCACTCGATCGACAGCCGAACCTGGAAGCGCTACCGCGGCGGCATGGCCACCGACGTCTGGCTCTACAACCTCAAGTCGGGCGAAAGTCGACGCATCACGGACCATGAAGGCATCGACTCGCTGCCCATGTGGCACGGCGGCAAGGTCTACTACCTGAGCGACCAGGCCCCGGGCCATCGCCTGAACATCTTCCGTTTCGACCCCGCCACCGGCGAGCGCTCCCAGGTGACTCGCTTCACGGACGAGGATGTCCGCTGGCCCAGCGTGGGACCTGACGAGGGCGTCGGCGAGATCGTCTTCCAGAAGGGTGACCGGCTCATGCTGCTCGACCTGGGCAGCGGCCAGGCTCGCGAAGTGCAGGTGCGCATTCCGGGCGACCGGCCGCGCGTGGCCGAACGGACCGTGAATCAGGGCAAGAACATCTCCGACTGGTCCATCGGCCCCACCGGTGCCCGCGTGGTGGTGAGCGCCCGCGGCGACCTCTGGACCTGCCCTGCCGAGAACGGCACCCCGCGCCCGCTCACCGGAACCAGCGGCGTGTTCGAGCGGAGCCCCGCGTGGAGCCCGGACGGCAAGTGGATCGCCTTCTTCGACGACTCCACCGGCGAATACGAGCTGCACCTGCTCTCCGCCGACGGCAAGGGTGAGCGGCGCCAGCTCACCAGCGACGGCGGTCCCTTCAAGAACGAGATCTTCTGGAGCCCGGACAGCAGGCGCGTGGCCTACGCCGACAAGACCGGCTCGCTCTTCCTGGTGAACCTGGAGGACAACGCGCGCACGCTGGTCGACAAGGACCCCGCGGCTCGGACGCTTCGGCCCAGCTTCACCAAGGACGGCGCGTGGATCGCCTACGCCCGCGGCGAGGCGGACCGCCAGACCACGGCCATCTGGCTGTACGAGGTGGCCAGCGGCACGAAGACCCAGGTCACCGCCGGCATGTTCGGCGACACCGTGCCCACCTTCGACCGCAAGGGCGACTACCTGGCGTTCGCCAGCGAGCGGCACTTCGAGCCCACCTACGGCAGCATCGACCGCACCTGGGTCTACAAGGACTCGGACCAGCTCTTCCTGGTGCCGCTCCGCAAGGATGTGAAGCTGCCGTGGGCTCCCGAGAGCGACGAGGAGAAGCCCGCGGACGCCAAGAAGGACGAAAAGAAGGACGAGAAGAAGGAAGACAAGAAGGACGACGAGGCGAAGAAGGAGGCCGAGCCCGCCGCCGACGCCACACCGCCTGCGGACACCAAGGCGTCCAAGCCCGAGGACACGAAGACCGACGGAAAGTCCGAGGAGAAGAAGGACGACAAGTCCACCGAGGAGAAGAAGAAGCCCGAGCCGGTCAAGATCGACCTGGAGGGCTTCGAGGCCCGCGCCATCGCCCTGCCTCCGAAGCCGTCCGGCTACGGACCGATCGCGTTCAACGACAAGGGGCAGCTGGTCTACGCGCGACAGGGCGACGGCATCAAGCTCCTGGATCTGACCGACAAGGAGAAGAAGGAGAAGGGCGTCACCGAAGGCGGCACCTTCGAGATGAGCGCCGACGGCAAGAAGCTGCTCGTCCCACGCGGTGGCGGTGCCGTGGTGGTGGACGCCGCACCCGACGCCAAGGCCAAGACGGTGGTCACCTCCCCCATGGAGGCCACCATCGACCCGCGCGCCGAGTGGCGGCAGATCATCCTGGACTGCCACCGCATCATGCGCGACTGGTTCTACGACCCGGGCATGCACCAGGTGGACTGGAACGCCCAGCGCGACCGGGCCCTGAAGCTGCTCGAGAGCGCCAACAGCCGCGAGGACGTGAACTGGATCATCGCCGAGATGATCAGCGAGCTGAACGTGGGCCACGCCTACCTGCAGGGCACCG
>CAIOTP010000005.1 GCA_903861235.1 uncultured bacterium
GCCACTTCGCGGTCGTCGAAGGATCGCTTCACGGTGCCCACGATCTGATAGTCCTCGTGGCCCTTCCCGGCGATCACCACCGCGTCGCCCGGGCGGGCCATCTGCACGGCGTGATGGATGGCCTCCCGGCGGTCCGTGACGCAGGTCACCCGGTCGGCCCGGTGCGGCGGCACGCCCGTGCCGATCTCGGCGATGATCGCCTCCGGATCCTCGGTGCGGGGGTTGTCGCTGGTGATCACGATGGCGTCGGCGAACTCGCAGGCCACCCTCGCCATCCGCGGCCGCTTGGTGCGGTCGCGATCGCCTCCGCAGCCGAACACCACGATCAGGCGTCCGCCCTGCGGAAGCGCCGGCCGCACCGCCCGAAGCACGTTCAGCAAGGCGTCGTCCGTGTGGGCGTAGTCCACCATGACCGCGAAGGGCGCGTCAGGATCGGTGACGGGCTCCAGGCGCCCTGGCGGCGCCTTCGCGCCGGCCATGGCCTGCTCGAGTACGCCTCGCTCCACACCCAGGGCCCAGGACGCGGCCACGGCCTGCAGCGCGTTCATGCCGTTGTGCCGGCCCATCATGGGCAGCCGAGCCTGCAGCTCCCCCCACGGCCCCTGCAGCCGCACACGCATGGAGCCCAGTCGAGCCTCGAGCACGGCCACTTCGGCGTCGAGCGCCTCGCCCCCCGCGAAGCCGCAGCGCACCACGCGGGCGCGGCAATCGCGAAGCATGCGTCGGTGGGCCGGATCGTCCGCGTTCACCACCGCCCAGGCGCCGTTGGAAAGGCCCTCGAAGAGCCTGGCCTTCGCGTCGGCGTAGGACTCCATGGTGCCGTGGTAGTCCAGGTGGTCACCCGAGAGGTTGGTGAAGGTGGCCACGGCGAACTCGATGCCCGCCACGCGACCCTGGTCGAGAGCATGGCTGCTGGTCTCCATGCTCACGCCCGTGCAGCCGTTGTCGCGCATGCGGGCCAGCAGGCCGGCCAGCTCGATGGCGCCGGGCGTGGTGAGCTCGCTGGAGAGGCGCTGCCGGCCGTCGTCGGTGAGCACGGTGCCGACGAGCCCGAACTTCCTGCCCGCCGCGGCCATGCACTGCTGGAGCAGGAAGGCGATGGTGGTCTTGCCGTTGGTGCCCGTCACGCCGGCCACCTTCAGGTGCCGGGCCGGAAAGCCGTGGAAGGCGTGCGCGATCTCGGCCGTCACCGCCGCGGGGTTCGCCACGCGCGCCACCGCGACGCCCGCGGGCACCGGCACGCCGGGCGCCACCACCACGGCCACCGCACCGCGCGTCACTGCATCCTGGATGAAGGCGCCGCCGTCGCCCTTGGAGCCGCCACGGGCCACGAAGAGCGTGCCCGGGCCCGCGCGTCGGCTGTCGTCGGCCAACGCCGACACCACGGGGTCCGCCGCGCCCTCGCCGGAGAGGGACGGGACCTTCGCGAGCAGCTCCTTCCAGCGCATGGGATCAGGGTACCTAGAGGATCAGCATGCAGTCGCCGTAGCTGAAGAAGCGGTAGCCCTCGCGCTGCGCCAGGGCGTAGAGCGACTTCAGCCGATCGAGCCCGGCGAAGGCCCCCACCAGCGCCAGCAGCGTGCTGCCGGGCAGGTGGAAGTTGGTCATCAGGGCGTCCACATGCCGGAAGCCATGGCCGGGCTGGATCAGGAGGGAGCTTTCCGCGGACCAGGTCCCTTCCGGCAAGGGCTCGGGCAGGCTCTCGAGCGAACGCACCGTGGTGGTGCCCACCACCACCAGCCTTCCGCCCTGCCCCGCTCGCCGTCTTCGCAGCAGTCCCAGGGTCTCGGCGGGCACCTCGTAGCGCTCCCGATGCATGGCGTGTGCCGAGAGCGTGGCCGCCTCCACGGGCTTGAAGGTGCCCATGCCCACCTCCAGCGTGACCGTGGTCCGACCCACGCCCATGTTCCCGAGCCCTTCGAGCAGCGTCGGCGTGAAGTGCAGACCGGCGGTGGGCGCCGCCACCGAATGCATGCGGCGGTCGTCCGCGTAGACGGTCTGGTAGCGGTCACGATCGAAGGCCTCCGGCAAGGCGTGCTCGCCGCGGGCCCTCAGGATGTACGGCGGCAGCGGCGTCTGGCCGGCTCGCTCGATCGCGGCGGCCAGGTCCTGGTCTTCCGGCACGCGCACCCGCCAGCCCTCGCGGGTCTTCTCCAGGCACTGCAGCGTGGCGGCTCGCTCACCGCGGCCGTCCACCACCTCCAGCAGGTCGCCCGCATGCAGACGCCGACCACCCTTGACGAGAAGCAGCCACTCCCTCCGCTCCATCGGCTCGGCCAGCAGGCCCTCCAGCATGCGACCATCCGAAGTCCTGCGAAGCGCCAGCCGGGCGTGCCGGACGCGGGTGCGGTTGACCACCAGCGTGTCGCCGCCGCGAAGCCACTGCGGCAGGTCACGCACGCACGCGTGGTGCACGCGGTCGCCGGCACGCTCCACCACCATCATGCGTGCGGCATCGCGGGGCTCCGCCGGGCGCGCCGCGATGTGCCGCGGATCGAAGGGGTAGTCCAGGTCCTCCCGCCGCAGGTCGCCGCTCATGCCGCGCCGCCCGTGCCGGGCGAGGACACCATCCGCACGCCAGGGCCCAGCCTCTGGCCCCGGAGCCACTCCACCCAGGGCATGGGCCGACCGCCCGGCGACTGGACTTCCAGGGGCATCACGGCGCCGGTGCCGCACGCCACGGCGCGGTCCTGCAGGAGTTCGCCCGGCTCGCCGCCGCCGGACGCGGGACCGGCCCGCAGCAGGCGCACTTCGCGGCCGTCCACACGGGCCACGCAACCGGGCCAGGGCTGCAGTCCGTTGATGCGAAGCCGCACGGCATCCGCGGAGGCCGACAGATCCACCCACGCGTCGATCTTGGAGAGCTTGGCGGCGCGGGTGGCTTGCGCGTGGTCCTGGGGCCTGCCGGAGGCATCCCCCGCCAGCAGCCTTCGCACCACCCGCTCCATCATGGGCACCGACTCCACCGCCACGCGCTCCAGCGCCTCGCCCGCGGTCTCCGAGGGACCCAGCCGGGCGGTGAAGCTGTCCAGGATGTCGCCCGCATCCATGCGCTCGGCCACGGCGATGGCGCACACGCCGATCTCCGGCTCGCCCGCCAGCATGGCCCGCTGGATCGGGGCCGCGCCCCGCCACGCAGGCAGAGCGGATGGATGAAGGTTCACGCTGCTGCGGCCCCCCAGAAGCGCCGGGCCCAGCTTCTGACCGAAGGCCACCACCACCAGCGGGCCGCCGCAGGACTGCACCGCGTGCAGCGCCGCGCCCGCGTTCGCGTCCTCGGTGCGGAACAGCGGCACGTCGCGGGCCAGGGCCCACGCGGACACAGGCGTGGGCGTGAGCTGGCGCCCGCGACCCGCGGGCCGATCGGGCTGGCTCACCACCACGCCCAGCAGGCCAGCCCGGTGCAACGCCTCGAGC
>CAIOTP010000006.1 GCA_903861235.1 uncultured bacterium
CCCCTCACCGTGCAGGACCTGCTCCGTCGGATCGGCCGCGACGGCGTGCCGTGCGCCGTCGAGGTGAACCAGGCGCTGGTGCCGCATCGGCAGCGCGGCGAGCGGGCGTTGGGCGACGGAGACCGCGTCGAGATCGTGACGCTGGTGGGAGGCGGCTGACCGATGACCGCGCCTCCTTCGCAGGCCCCCGTCGTCCCGCCGCTGCAGGTGGGTTCCTTCTCGCTCCGTTCACGTCTGGTGGTGGGCACCGGGAAGTACCGCGACCTGGAGCAGACGCGCGCAGCCATCGAAGCCAGCGGCGCCGACGCGGTGACCGTGGCCGTGCGGCGCGAGCGGCTCTTCGACGCCCAGGGCCGATCGCTGCTCGACGCGCTGCCTCTGGATCGGCTGACCGTGCTGCCCAACACCGCAGGCTGCTTCACGGCCGACGACGCGGTGCGGGTGGCGCGGCTGGGCCGCGACCTGCTGGAGCAGCTGGGCAACGCGGGCTCCCGATGGGTGAAGCTGGAGGTGCTGGGCGACAAGGCCACGCTGCTGCCGGATCCCGAGGGCACCCTGCAGGCCACCCGTGAACTGGTGAAGGACGGATTCGAGGTGCTGGTGTACAGCAGCGACGACGCCATCCTGGCCCGGAGGCTGCGGGACGCGGGCGCGACCAGCGTGATGCCTGCGGGAAGCCCGATCGGCTCCGGTCGCGGCGTGTCCAACCCCGAGGCCATCGCCGTGCTGCTGCAGGTCCTGAAGGACCCGACGCACGGCGGGCAGCCCCACTATCCGGTGATCGTGGACGCAGGGGTGGGCACGCCGAGCGACGTGACGATCGCCATGGAACTCGGCGCCGACGGCGTGCTGCTGAACACCGGCATCGCCCACGCCGCGGATCCGATCCGCATGGCCCACGCCATGCGGCTGGCCTGCGAGTCGGGCTGGCACGGGGCGCGATCCGGCCGCATTCCACGCAAGCTGCTCGGCTCGGCCAGCAGCCCGTGGAGCGGCACCTTCGTTCACATTCCCGGCGAATAGGGACGGGTGTACATATTGGACCTGTCAGGTCCAATATGTACACCCGTCCCTGTCACTGCATCAGGCGGCGCAGGATCGAGAGACCTTCCTCGAGCTTCGCCGGCAGCGTGGCGAAGCTCAGGCGGAAGTGCGTGTCGCGGGTGCTGAACACGTTGCCGGGGATGACGAGCACCCGTTCCGCGATGGCCCGTTCCACGAACTGCGTGGCCGTCAGGCCCAGCCGCCTGGGCACCTCCACGAACGCGTAGAACGCGCCGCAGGGACGGGCCACGGTCGTCACGCCCTCGAGCGCCTGCACGACCATGTCGCGGCGACGCGTGTACTCCGCGACCACCGGCGACAGGTCCACGTCGAAGGCGGGAATCACGCCCCACTGCAGCGGCGTCGGCGCACACACGAAGGTGTACTGCTGGAACTTGGCGATCTCCTGGATGATCGGCATGGGGCCCGCGGCGTAGCCGAGCCGCCATCCGGTGCAGCCGTAGGTCTTGCCGAAGCCGCGGATGAGCAGGCATTCCTCGCTCATGCGGGCCGGGCTGGGGCAGCGGCCCTCCTCGCGGCCGTCGGCGAAGCAGAACTCGTCGTAGATCTCGTCGCTCACCAGCAGCACGCCCTTGCGCCGGCAGAGGTCGACCAGGTCGGCCATCTCCGCGCCGGTGAGCACGGTGCCGCACGGATTGCTCGGCGAGTTCACCAGCACCGCCTTGGTGCGCGGCGTGATGAGCGGCTCCACGCGTTCCGCCGTCATGCGGAAGTCCGGATAGGTGTCGCAGGTGACGCAGCGGGCGCCCATCATGCGGGCCATCTGCGGGTACATGACGAAATAGGGATCGGGCGCAATGAATTCGTCGCCCGGATCGAGCACCGCCATGAGCCCCAGCAGCAGGCCGCCGCTGGTGCCACTGGTCACGATGCAGCCGAGGTCCGAGGTCGGCCCCTTCCAGCCCACATCGCGCTCCAGATGCCTCCAGATCGCCTGATGCAGGTCCGGAATGCCCTGGGTGACGGAGTAGCCGCTGCGGTTCTCGCGGATCGCGTGGGCCGCGGCCTCACGCATGACCTCGGGCACCGCGAAGTCAGGCTGCCCGATCGAGAGGTTGATGGGGTCCTTCAGCTTCGCGCCCAGATCGAACACCTTCCGGATGCCGGAGGCGTCGATGGAGCGGCTGCGCGACGCGATCAGCCGATCGATCGGCAGCGTCGACCGGTCCTGCGCGGAGGAACTCCCCACGCGTCACTTCTTCTTGGCGGCAGCGGCGCCACCGGCGGGCGCGGCGGCCTTGGCGGCGCCACCGGCCGGAGCGGCGGCCTTGGCGTCACCGCCCGCCTCGCCCTCGGCCTTCTTGGTGGCCTTCTTGTCGGCGGAAACCTTGATCGAGCGGACCTTCACCAGGCCCAGCGCGGACTTCTTCTCCGGGTCGAAGCCGTGCTCGAGCGTGAGCTTGGCCACGCGCTCGGCGCGGGTCAGCACGTTGCGGTGCTGGTTGAGGGCTCCGGACTTGGTCTTCAGGCTGGGGTGGATGCTCATGGCTGCTCGTGGGGTGAATGAAGTCTTTCGGAAGTCAGTGTCTGCCGGGCACGCGCCTAGCGGTAGGGTTCAAGCTGAGCATCGTCAAAGCTCCGATTGCTCCTGGCCTTCGCCTTCCAGCGCTGGCCCACGCTCTTGATCTTCGCCTCCAGGGCCTGTCCGTCCGGCGTCTTGCGGGCTTCGGGACCGGCCAGGCCTGGCAGGACGATGATCTTGCGCGACTTGCCATTATCGTCGGAAACCATTCGCGCATCAAGCCCCTCGGAACGGCAGAAGGCCACCAGGGCCTCCCCCCCGGCCTGGGTGGCTCCGGTCACGATCCTGAAGTACCAGGCTCCCTTCCTGCGGGGATCGCCCCCCGTCGAGGCCGGTTCCGCCACGGTGGAGGGGGCGGAGGCCTGCGGAGCGATGGCCTGCGGGGCGGCGGATGGAGCCGCCGTCGGGGCCAGCGGATCCTGCACGGCCCGGGCGGTGACCCGGGCCTGCTCCTGACCCAGCTGCTGATTGACCCCTTCCGAGAAGCCTGCGGCCTTGCCTCGACTGAAGCCGAAGGCGTAGGCGATCATGGCCAGAAGCAGCACGCCGACACCGATCAGCCACACGAACCCCATGGGCACCCGGATCGAGCGCATGGCCGAGGCGATGAACGACGGGGCGGACCGAGTGCCCGTGGTCTCGGCACCACCACCGGAGGTGCTTCGGGCCAGTTCGTAGAGCGTGGGCGTGCCGCGGCGTCGCATGACCTGATCCTACCGGGGCCCGGCGGTTCCGCGACGCCCGGCGATCACGCTGGCCATGGCCAGGTCGCCGGTGTGCGTGAGCGAGATCAGCCAGGCGTCGATGCCGCGTTCCGCCGCGATCTCCGCCAGTCGTCCGTGCACTCGAAGCGTGGGCGCCCCGTCCGCGCCGTGGACCACCTCCGCATCCGTCCACGCGATGCCGCTTCGCCAGCCGGTGCCCATGGCCTTCATGGCCGCCTCCTTGGCCGCGAACCGGGCCGCGTACCGCTCCGCTCGCCGCGCACCGCCCGCGTCGGCGTAGGCGCGCTCCATGGCGGTGAACACGCGCTCCGTGAAGCGGTCGGGGTGCTCCTGCAGCATCCGCTCGATCCGCGCCACCTCCGTCAGGTCCACGCCATGGCCCATCACCCCACAGGCCTGCAGGCGTCATGGCCCCACGCTCCCTGCGGGCAGCAGCGCCGCCCAGCGTTCCACGGTCGCCAGGATGCCCGGACGCACCTGCGTCCACTGGCGGGCGTCGATCACCGGCAGTCCCCTGAAGCCCGACATCTCGAGCGCCAGTCGCCAGGCCATGGCGTCGAGGCGGGAGCCCGAGGGTTCTCCGATGGGGCCGCGCATGCCGCTCGAGAGAAGGTCCACCACGCGAGCGGCACCCACGCGACCCGCCGCCTGATGCACCTGGGCCACCGGATCCTGACCCGCCGCGAGCGTGGCCGCCGGATCCACCCCCACGGTGGCGGCGGCGCTGCCGGGGGTGAAGTCGACCAACGCCACGCCCCTTCGGACCGCCTCCGCCGTCAGCGTGTCTCGCACCTGCTCCGCACCCTTCTCGGGCAGGTGCATGCACACGGGCACGCGGCCGAGCGACTCCGAGAGGACCAGGCATCCTTGCACGGCCTCCACCGCCCGCTCCACGCGGGCGGGATCCGCGAAGCGATCCACAGGCACGAAGCAATCGATGCCCGAGGCCACCAGCCCACGCCGCCGAAGCGTGGCCGCCAGGTCCCGACGAGCGCTCTCCCCCAGTTCCCGCGGACGAAGCGAAGGATCACCCGCGTCGAACTGCACCCCGGCCAGACCCCAGGATGCGGCCAGCTCGATCGCCTCGGAAGGCGTCCCGAGCGGGCCAAGGGTGACGCCAAGAGGGACCGGCCCGTCGCGCATGCGGCGAGGATAGCCGTGGCGTCCCTAGCCTTGGCTCATGCCTTCCGCCATGCCACGCAAGAGCCCCGAGCAGATCGCCCGGGCGCGCCGCCTGCTGCGGGCGCTGAAGCGACGCTACCCCGACGCGCGATGCGAGCTCGAATGGCGTGAACCGCACGAGCTGCTGGTGGCCACCATCCTGAGCGCCCAGAGCACGGACGTGGGGGTGAACCGCGCCACGCCCGCGCTCTTCAAGGCCTTCCCCACGCCGGCCGACTACGCCAGCGCGGGACCCGCCCGGATCGAACCGCTGGTGCGCACGCTCAACTTCTGGCGCAACAAGGCCCGCAGCGTGCACGAGAGCATGCAGGCGGTGTGCGATCGCTTCGGAGGCCAGGTGCCCCGCACCATGGACGAACTTCTCACGCTGCGCGGCGTGGCCCGCAAGACCGCCAACGTGGTGCTGGGCAACGCCTTCGGCCTGCAGGAGGGCGTGGTGGTGGACACGCACGTGGGACGTCTGGCGCGACGCATGGGCCTGACCCGCCACGACGACCCCGCCAAGGTGGAGCGTGACCTGATGGCGCTCTTCCCGCGGCGCGACTGGTGCCTGCTGAGCCACCTGCTCATCTTCCATGGACGAAGAGCGTGCAAGGCCCGGGGCGGAAGCTGCGCCCACGACGCCATCTGCCGATCGTTCTGCAGCCAGGCGGGGATCAGCTCTCGGGCGCCAGCCGGGGCGCCGCCTCGTCGGGCACGAGCTCGGCCACGCCCATCCCGCCGAAGCGGCTGACGAACGCCACGCCGCCGCCGGTCCGCAGCGGGTGCAGCCAGATCACCGGACCGGGGATCCGAACGAAGCCCACCTCGTCCAGCACCAACGAGGCGGGCGCCTTGTCGTCCTCGGCCTCCGCCGAGACGGCGCCCTTGCGCAGCACCGTGATGCCCTCGGAGTGGCCGATCCAGAGGTCGCCGTCCACGGACACCACGGTGGAGACCCATCCGCGGTTGGGAGGCGACCAGCGGGCCTTGCCCATGGGGCCCTCGATCAGCACCTCGCGCATCTCGTCCGGCGTGTCCGCCTTCCCGTCCCCCTTGGCCACCGTGGCGGTCCCCCACGCCAGCGCCGCCTTGGTCTCGGGCAGCTGCGTCAGTTCCACGGACTTGTCGGAGATGGAGGCCTTGCCGCGGATGGGATAGAACCAGAAGCCCTCCACGCTTCCCGCCAGCACGCGGCGACCGTCGAAGATGGAGCGGTCCAGCCTGCCGGGCTCACGCTGCGGCGAGAGGAACTCGTCGCCCGGTCCCTCGCGGTCCTCCTTCAGCCGGTACAGCGCGCGACCGAACGAGCCCACCGCCGCGTACAGGTTGTCCGAGAGCGGCGCGATGTCGCGGATGCCCTTGATCCTGGCGAACACGGCATCCTCCATGCGCCCCTCACGGACGGCCCAGCTGGCCATCTCGGCGTCGCCCAGGATCCACAGCCGGTCGCCATGCACACGGATGCGGTTGAAGGCCCCCTTCATCACCTCGGCGGTCCGCTCTCGCAGGTCCGGGCCCATGAGACC
>CAIOTP010000007.1 GCA_903861235.1 uncultured bacterium
CTTCCGGGCCGCCGCTCCGTCCGGGCGAATCGCGGCAAAGCCGCGATTCCTGACCCGCGGCGCGGGTCCGGCCCGTCTGCACGTCGCTTCGCGTTCGAATCCGGCCGCCCCGACTCCGTTAGGATTCTCCCTCCATGACCGCCCTGATCGCCGCAAGTCCCGTCGACGCCTACCTGCCCATCGGCATCGTGCTGCTCATGGCGGCCGTGTTCGCCGTCATCAACATCGTCGCGAGCCATCTGCTGGGACCTCGGCGTGACGGCGCCGTGAAGGGCATCGCCTACGAGAGCGGCATGGATCCCTTCGGCAACGCACGCAAGAAGTTCAACGTGCGCTTCTATGTGCTGGCCATGACCTTCCTGGTCTTCGACGTGGAGATCATCTTCCTCTATCCGTGGGCCGTGACCTACTCGCAACTGGAGCCGGGCAGCCCCGAGGCGGCGCTCTTCCTGGGCCGGATCCTCTTCTTCATCGGCACGAGCGTGGTGGCCTACATCTACGCGTGGCGCAAGGGCGTCTTCCGCTGGGATTGAACGGCCAGCCGCCTCATGACCGAAGGACCCCGCTCGCGTCAGGGCCTCTGGGCGGTCATCGGCGCCTCGAGCGCAGGCACGCTGATCGAGTGGTACGACTTCTACATCTTCGGCAGCCTGGCCACCGTGCTGGCGGGGGCGTTCTTCCCCAAGGGTGACGATCTGGCCGCCCTGCTGGGGACGCTCGCCACCTTCGCCACCGGCTTCGTGGTGCGTCCATTTGGGGCGATCGTGTTCGGACGGGTGGGGGATGTCGTGGGCCGCAAGCACGCGTTCCTGGTCACGCTGCTGATCATGGGTGGATCCACCATGGCCATCGGCCTGCTGCCCACCTACGAACAGGCCGGCATGATCGCGCCGATTCTGCTGGTGACGCTCCGTCTGCTGCAGGGACTGGCGCTCGGCGGTGAATATGGAGGTGCGGCCACCTATGTGGCCGAGCATGCGCCACCCGACCGACGCGGATTCTGCACCAGCTTCATCCAGACCACGGCGACCCTGGGCCTGTTCGTCTCGCTGGGCGTGATCCTGCTCTGCCGGACCCGCATGGGCGAGCAGGCCTTCGCCACCTGGGGATGGCGGATCCCTTTCCTGGGTTCGGTGGTTCTGGTGCTGTTCAGTTACGTCATCCGGCGTCGGCTTCAGGAATCGCCCGTGTTCGAATCGATGAAGGCCCAGGGCCGGGTCTCCCGCAATCCCATCCGGGAGAGCTTCGGCAACCGTGAGAACCTCCGGCTGGTGATCCTGTCGCTGCTGGGAGCGACCATGGGCCAGGGCGTGGTCTGGTACACGGGCCAGTTCTACGCGCTCTACTTCCTGCAGACGCAGCTGAAGGTCGACTATGTGCTGTGCAATCAGATCGTGGCCGGCGCTCTTCTGTGCGCGACTCCGTTCTTCGTGGTGTTCGGATCGCTGTCCGACCGGATCGGCCGCAAGCCGCTGATCCTGCTGGGTTGCACACTCGCCGTGCTCACCTGGATCCCCATCTACCAGGCCATGACCGTGGCGGCCACGGCGGCTGGAGGCCCCCGCGCGCTGCACCTGGGCGCCCTGATCTTCGTTCAGGTGCTGTGGGTCACCATGGTCTACGGACCCATCGCGGCGTATCTGGTGGAGCTCTTTCCGGTTCGGATCCGCTACACCTCCATGAGCCTGCCCTATCACATCGGCAACGGCGTCTTTGGCGGGCTGGTCCCGGTCGTGGGCCTCTGGATGGTGGATCGCACCGGACATCCGCTGGCTGGTCTCGCCTATCCCATGCTCGTGGCTTCGATCACGGTGGTGGTGGGTGGGCTCTTCCTGCCGGAACGCCACGGGGCTCGCCTGGACACATGACCCGCGTGGCATTCCAGCGCCATCTGGCCACCATCGCGCAGGATCTCTCGAGAGAGCTCAAGCCTGTCCGCCCTGGCCGCGTCGTGACCTGCACCTACGACCCGCTGGACTACGCATGGAAGGCGCACCGCGCCTACCTGGCGCTGGCGCGGCGCAGGCCCCGCGCCCTGCTGCTGGGCATGAATCCCGGGCCTTTCGGCATGGTCCAGACCGGGGTGCCGTTCGGCGAGGTGGACGCCGTGCGTCGCTTCCTGGGAATCTCCTCAGGCGTGGCGGCTCCTCTGGAGACCCACCCCAAGCGACCGGTGCTGGGGTTCGAATGCACTCGCAGCGAGGTGAGTGGGCGGCGGTTCTGGGGCCTGATGGAGAGGGTGTTCGGAACGCGGGAACGCTTCTTCCGGTCGGCCTTCGTGTGGAACTGGTGCCCCTTGGCCTTCACCGCCAGATCCGGTGCCAACATCACGCCCGACAAGATCCCCGCGGCCGCTCGCGTTCGGATCGAGCGTGCCTGTGATCGGGCTCTCGGGCGGGTGATCGAGGTGATGGACCCCCGCATGGTGATCGGTGTCGGCGCGTTCGCCAGGGACGCCGGCCTTCGCGTGACGAAGGCGACCCTTCCTGTGCACATGGTGCTTCATCCCAGCCCAGCCAGCCCGGCCGCGAACCGAGGCTGGGAGCGGCAGGCCCGCGCCCAGTTCAGGGCGTGCGGGTTCCTGACCTGAAATCGTTCAGAATCGCTCGGCGTCGCTCCTGGGCGTCAGATGCCAGGGCTCGCTCTTCACGCCGTTGATCGTGGTGCCGTTCTGGATGCCGGACCGGACGAAGTCCAGGAAGTCCCACGGGAACGGCCGCTCCACCTTGCTGGCCTCGTCCAGCCGTCGGCGGTCCTGATCGGTGAGCGGGACGGTGCAGCAGCCGAGGTTGTCCTCGAGCTGGTCCATCCGGCGAGCCCCGATGATCACGCTGGTCACGCCCGGCCGGTCGAGCAGCCAACGCAAGGCGACCTGCGGCACCGTGGCTCCATGCGCAGCGGCGATCTCCCGCAGCAGCTCGATGATGGCGTAGCTCCGCTCGTTCAGATGGCCACTGTCGGGCTTCACGCGAGTGCTGCCGTCCGCGGGCGGAGGCGTGTTCCGGTCGAACTTGCCGCTGAGCACGCCGCCACGGAGCGGGCTCCACGGCGTGACGCCCAACCCCAGGTCCGCCGCCATGGTCATGAGCTCGGCCTCGACCGAACGCTGGAGCAGGCTGTACTCGATCTGCAGGGCGCAGAGCGGCTCCCATCCTTTCATGAGCGCCGTGTACTGGCACTTGGTCACCACCCACGCCGGGTGGTCGCTCAGACCCAGGTAGCGCACCTTCCCCTGCTTCACCAGGAAGTCCATCGCCGACATCATCTCCTCGACCGGCGTGTGTCGATCCCAGAAGTGCGCCCAGAGCAGGTCGATGTGGTCGGTCTGCAGGCGACGGAGCGAATCCTCCACCGCGTGCAGGATGGCCTTGCGGCTGGCGCCGCCGCCGTTGGGATCACCCGGCCAGAGGTTGCCCATGAACTTGGTCGCGATCACCACACGATGCCGCCGTCCCTTGCCGCCGCCCTTGGCGAACCAGTCGCCCAGGATCTTCTCGCTGTGACCCTTGGTGTAGATGTTCGCGGTGTCGATGAAGTTGCCGCCCGCCTCCAGGTAGGCCTGCAGAACCGCCTCGCTCTCCTGCACACCCACGCCGATGCCCCACTCGGTGCCGAAGGTCATGGCGCCCAGGCAGAGCGGGCTCACGCGAAGGCCGCTGCGGCCGAGCGTGACGTAGTCGGTCAGGCTGGAGGCGTGCATGGGACCCGGATCAACCTGACTTCGAGGCCTTCATGGTCACGTCCACCATCATCTCCTTGCCTTCCCGGATGATCTTCATCTTGACCACGTCGCCGGGCTCGTGATCGCGCAGCCGCTCCATGAGCGTGGGGACGTCGTCCACAGGCTTGTCGTTCCATGTCAGGATGATGTCGCCGCCCTTCAGCCCCGCGTCGGCGGCGCTGGTGTCCTTGCTCACGTCGTCGATCAGCAGGCCAGGCTCCTCGCGCTTCTCCATGCTGGGCTGGATGCCCAGCCGCACCTTGGCGTAGCCGCGATCCGAGCCGCCCTTGCCGTCCGTGCTCGTGAACTTGGGCTTCTCGGGGACCACGGCGAGGTCCTTGGCGATCTCGGTGGTCAGACCCACCACCTTGGCCGCACCGAGCGGATTCACCGTGTGTCCGCGGTCGGTCGGCTTGTGATAGTCCCCGTGGTTGCCCGTGAAGAGGAAGAGCACGGGAATGCCCGCGGCGTAGAAGCTGGCGTGGTCGCTCGGACCCCGGCCTCCCGGATCCGCCTTCACGGTCACGCCGCTCCGCTCGATGGCCGGACGGATCAGGTCGCCGAACTTCTCCGCCGTGCCCGTGCCGCTCATGGCGAGCTCGTCGCCGCGAAGACGGCCGACCATGTCCAGGTTGATCATGGCGGCGATCCGATCCGCCGGCATGATCGGCTTCTTCACGAACTCACGGCTTCCATCCAGGCCGCTCTCCTCGGCCGTGAAGGCCAGAAAGACGACGCTTCGAAGGTCGGCCGGAGCATCCTTGCCGTTGTAGTGGTCGCACAGGGCCTTGGCCGTGCAGAGCATGGCCGCCGTGCCGCTGGCGTTGTCGTCCGCGCCGGGGTGCAGCTTGCCGCGGTTGTCCGGATCGGCGCCGAAGAAGCCCATGCCCACATGGTCGTAGTGGGCCCCGATGATCAGCCACTCGTCCGCCAGCTTGCCTCGTCCCCGCAGCACGCCGCCCACGTTCTGCGCCGGAATGCCCTTCTCGGCCACCGCCACCCGCACATCCAGGGTCTGGTCGGCCTTCATGTCCACGCACTTGATCCGGCCCGCATCGGCGAGCTTGCGCAGATCCATCAGGCCACGCCCTTCAGGATCGGCCTTGCGAAGAAGCGAGTCGGCTCGCTCCTGCGAGAGCTGGATCACGGGCATGTCGTAACCCGGACCGAAGACGCTGCTCTCGGTCTGCTCGAGCCCCTTGGCGCCGTCGCGGCACTCGGGCGGATTGACCATGACGATGGCCGCGGGTTCGCGGTCCGCCAGTGCGTCGAGCTTGCCACGCATGGCGCTCGCCCCGGAGAACCGACGGTCGCTCCACCGGCTGCGGCCCTTCTCGTCCAGCGGCTCGTAGCGGAGGAAGATGACCACCTTCCCCTTCAGGTCCGCGGACTCGTCGAAGCTGGTGTAGTCGCCCTTGCCTTCCTCGATGGCGTAGCCCGCGAAGACGATCGGCGCGTTCGCCGCACCGCTGCCGCTTGAACCCAGCACCTGGTAGTCCGTGCCACGCTCGAGTGCCGCACCTGCGAAGGTGACCGCGGCCTGCTCCACCTGGGGGCTGCCACCGTCGAGCTCGAACCGTTGCCGCCAGGACCGCGAGGCGGCGCCCTTCTCGTCCTTCTGCTCGAACGCAGGCTGGAGCCCGGCCTGCTTCATCCAGAACTCCACGTACTCGGCGGCGATGTCGTTGCCCCGTGAGCCGGGCACGCGACCCTCGAAGAAGGGGTTCGAGAGGGTCTGCACATGCTGGTACCACTCGATCGACACCGGACCCATGGCCTCGAGCGACTTGCGAAGGTCCACCTGGGCGGGGTCGGCGGCATCCCCCTGGGCCGTCTTGGGGGCGTAGGAGAAGGGATTGATCTTCTCCCCCTCCACCAGCTTGCCGGAGGGAGACGCCTTCTCGGCCGGCGCGGCTTCCTTGGCGGTCGGGGCCGGGGGCGGATCCTGGACCATGGCGGCCGCGGCCAGCACGGACAAGGACAGACAGGCGAACAGACGGGTCATGGGGTGAAACTGGGGCATGGGGGCTCCGCGGGGGTCCCGCACTCTATCGCTGAATTCGAAGCCGGTTGCGGGGGGAAATCCGTGATTCCACTTCTATACTCGCCCCTCCATGGCCACGGTGGAAACAAGCTCCCGTGCGGTCGGGGTCACCCCGGGACCGCTGGACCCCCTCGACACCTTCGCCCGTCGTCACATCGGGCCCAGCGATGCCGACATCGCCGAAATGCTGTCCTTCCTGGGCTACGAAAGCCTGGAGGCCCTCACGGCGGCCACCATTCCGGCCTCCATCCGATCCACCAGGCCCCTGGAGGTCGTCGATCCGACGAATGCGGGTCGGTTCCCCGTGCGTGGCGAGGCGGAGTGCCTGACCGCCATCCGCAAGCTGGCCTCGGGCAACCAGGTCTTCCGGACCTATCTGGGCATGGGCTACAGCGACTGCCTCACGCCCGCCGTGATCCTGCGCAACGTGATGGAGAACCCAGGCTGGTACACGCAGTACACCCCCTACCAGGCCGAGGTGGCTCAGGGTCGCCTGGAGTGCCTTCTGAACTTCCAGACCATGTGCACCGAGCTGACCGGGCTCGAGGTGGCCGGCGCCAGCCTGCTCGACGAGGGCACCGCGGCAGCCGAGGCCATGAGCCTCTGTCTGGGTGCATGCGAGGGCAATCGGCGCTCGTTCTTCGTCGCGGAGGACTGCCATCCGCAGACCATCGAGGTGGTGCGCACGCGCGCCAAGGGCCTCGGCGTGACGCTGGTGGTGGGTTCCGCGGAGGGCACCGACTTCGCCGCCTCGGACTTCTGCGGTGCCCTGCTGGCCTATCCGGCCACCGACGGCCGCGTGGTGGATTGGCGCGGCGTGATCACCAAGGTGAAGGCCACGGGCGCACTGGCCGTGATGGTGGCCGATCCGCTGGCGCTCACCCTGCTCACGCCTCCGGGCGAGCTTGGTGCGGACGTGGCCGTGGGCTCCATGCAGCGCTTCGGCGTGCCCATGGGATTCGGCGGACCGCATGCCGCATACTTCGCCACGCGGAACGTGCACGTGCGCCGCATGCCGGGGCGACTGATCGGCGTGAGCCGTGACTCCCACGGCAAGCCGGCCATGCGGCTGTCGATCCAGACGCGCGAACAGCACATCCGCCGCGACAAGGCCACCAGCAACATCTGCACGGCACAGGCGCTGCTGGCCAACATGGCCGCGCTCTACGGCATCTACCACGGTCCGGACGGGCTGCGCCGCATCGCCGAACGCGTGCACCGCCTCGCCGGCACGCTGGCCGCCGGCGCCACGACCCTGGGCCACGAGGTCCTCGCGAAGGGATTCTTCGACACGCTTCACCTCCGCCTGAAGGGCACCGACGCCGCCAAGGTGATCGCTGCCGCTCGGGAGCGCCGGATGAACCTGCGTGCGTTCGCCGACGGCTCGGTGGGCATCGCCCTCGACGAGACCACCCTGCCCGCGGACCTGCAGGACCTGCTCGACTGCCTGGCCACGGGCACCGGCAAGGCGGCACCGCGCGTGGCGGACCTGAAGCCGGCCTCCGCCATTCCGGAATCGCTGCGGCGCGCCGGCACCTTCATGGCGCAGGACATCTTCAACCGCTACCACAGCGAGACCGAGCTGCTGCGCTACATCTTCCACCTGCAGGGCA
>CAIOTP010000008.1 GCA_903861235.1 uncultured bacterium
CCGCCCGTGATGAGCAGCAGGAAGATGGTGGCGCAGGTCACGATCGCGAACAGGCAGACCGGCTCGGGCAGCGTGTCGCACTTCGGCCGCCTTCGGCCGATCGCTCCACCTGCCGCCGCCAGCAGTGCGCTGCCGACCAGCAGCCCTGCGGTCCAGAGGGCCGCCTCGGAGAGCGCCGCCTTGGCGTCCTTGCCCTGGATCACGCTGCCGATCACGAGCAGGTTGACGAAGCCGCCGACCAGGCCCGCGGCCACGGGGCCGCTGCGATCCGCCGCCCACCGCGCCGAAGTCCACCCCACCACCGCGGGTACCAGCACCGTCAGGCCGAACAGCGCCTCACCGGCCCACTGACCCACGCCGGTCATGGCCACGTAGGTGAGCGCCCACTGCACCGCCACGCCGGCGAATCCCAGCGCCAGCGTCATGGGACGCACGCGCCCCGCAAGGACCGCCACCACGCCAAGAACACCGACCACGGCGGTCAGGCCTCCGAAGAGCGCGACGCCAGGGCTCATGGCCAGTGGTGCGGCGGAAGCGGGTTCCATGGGCGCCTATGGTAGACCTTCCACCTTCGAGAGTCGCATGCGCAACCCCAGCGAACCCATGGATGCCGAAGCTCCCTCGCTGGCCGGGGACTGGTCCACGCTGGTCAAGCTTCGTCTGAGCCTGCTGGTGCTCGCCACGACGCTGGTGGGGTTCCTGGTGGCCGAGCCCGCGTCGCTGGACACGGGTCGGCTGGGCTGGACGCTGCTGGGCACCTTTCTGGCGGCGGCCAGTGCGTCGGCGTTGAACCAGGCCATCGAGCGTCATCACGATGCCCGCATGCATCGCACCGCCAACCGGCCGGTGGCGGCGGGCCGGGTGAGCCTGACCTTCGCGGTGATCGCCGGCTTCGCACTGGGCTACGCCGGCTGCTGGGTGCTGGGCACACGGGTGAACCTGCTCTCCGCGGGTCTGGCGGCCCTGACCATCGTGCTGTACGTGGCGGTCTACACCCCCCTGAAGCGCATCACCACGGTGAACACGCTGGTCGGTGCGGTCGTCGGCGGAATTCCCCCGCTGATCGGTTGGGTGGCGGCCAGCGGATCGCTGCAACGCGGGGCGTGGGTCCTGGCCCTGCTTCTCTTCACCTGGCAACTGCCCCATTTCTTCGCCCTGGCTTGGCTGCACCGAGAGGACTACGAACGCGGAGGCTTCCGCATGCTGCCCTCGGCGCCGGGAGGCGAGACGCTGGCCGCACAGACCAGCGTGCTCTCGAGCCTGCTGCTGGTGCCGATCGGGCTCATGGCCACCCTGCTCGGACTGGCGGGTCTGGGAAGCGCCGGGGTGAGCCTGACGGCGGGACTCGGGCTGTCCTGGTTCGCCCTGTCGCATCTTCGGAGGCTCGACCGACCCACGGCCCGCCACCTCTTCCTGGCCAGCCTGGTCTACCTGCCGGTGGTGCTGGGAGCTCTGGCGATCGACCGAGGACCGCTCACCGGCACGGCGGGCGCCCGCGGCGGCCGCGTGGTGACGCAGGAGCGTGCCTCACCATGAGCGATCCTGGCGGGCCGCGACGGCTGGGCCTGCGCGAGGGCGGATGGGTGATCGTGCTTTCGCTGCTCATGGCGGCGGCGTTGATCGCCTGGGCGCTGCTGGGCGTGCTCCGCGGACATCGGCCGCAGGGAGATGGCCGGAGCGTGGAGAGCTACGGGTTCGACATGACCGGACTGCGCACCGACGGCGCGGCCCTGATCGCCAGCGGCAATCCCCGCGACTTCCTCCAGTCGCTCGACGATCCCCAGGTCATGCCCGGCCACGAGATGCAGCGGTGGAACGAGACGCACCGCACCAAGTTCGTGGTGAGCGGCGATCGCGTGATCGGCGTGGTGGTGAACGGAAAGGCCCGTGCCTATCCGCTCAGCGTGATGCAGGTTCACGAGGTGGTCAACGACACGGTGGCGGGCGTGCCGGTGGCGGTGACCTTCAGTCCCTTGTGCGACGCCGCCATGGCCTTCGACCGCCGCGTGGCCGGCGTGGAGCGACGCTTCGGCGTGAGCGGGCTTCTGCTCGACAACAACCTGGTCATGTACGACCGCGGGCCGGCGCCCAGCCTTTGGAGCCAGATGGGCGCCGGGGCGATCGCCGGTCCCGCGGCGGTGCAAGGCCTTCGCCTGCAGCCCCTGCCTGGGGTGCAGACCTGCACCTGGAAGCACTGGCTGGCGGCCCATCCCGACACGGACGTGGCCATGCCGGGTTCCGAGGATCAGCGCCGCATGAAGGCGATCAGCTACAGCCGCTACCTGCTGAGTCCGCGCCTCGAGTTCCCGGCGGCGCGATGGCGGGACGACGGCATGCCGGCGAAGACCCCGGTGATCCTGCTCCGTCACGGCAGCGAAAGCCGCGAGATCCGGCTGGCGGACGCGGCACGTGGGCTGGAGCCCTTCACGCTCGGCGGCACGGTGATCGAGATGGACGCGGTGGCGGAGCCCGCCTCGGTGCTCTTCCGCACACGCGACGGCTCGCCCCTGTTCACGCTGCCCTGCCTGCACTTCGCCGCGGCCAGCTTCAGCCCTGCCCCGTGAGGGAGCCGGCCCACAGCGTGGCGTAGAGCGCCAGCCAGACGGCGTCCAGGAAGTGCCAGTACATGGCGCAATAGACCACGCCCTCGGGATGTGCGGGGCTGTACCGGCCTGCGGCCGCCCGTCGCCAGACCAGCGTCAGCGGCACCAGGCCTCCGATCACGTGCGCCGCATGCAGACCGGTGAGCACGTAGAAGGTCCAGGCGTACAGACTGTCCGCCAGACGAAGTTGCGCCCGCCACAGCTCGGCCCACGCCCACACCTGCACCGCAAGGAATCCGAGTCCCAGCAGCAGCGTCAGCCCCGCCAGACCGCCCGCGCGACCGTCTCCCGCGCGCACGGAACGCACCGTGGCGTGCATCGTCGCGCTGCTCGCCAGCAGCATCAGCGTGGAGACCAGCAGCGATCGCGGCAGCGGAGGCGCCCCCTCCGGCACGAACGGCTCGAGCGGATCCTGTCCCAACCTCACCACCAGGTAGCCCAGGATGCCCGCCACGAACAGCACGCCGAGCGTGACCAGCAGCAGCCACATGCCGAACACGCCAGCTTCGTGACGCGAGCCGACGCTGTCGAAGGGATCCACCCGCGTGGCGGTCTTGACGGCCACGGGCGGGGACCCGCGTCAGGGGGTGTAGGGCTTGAACCGGGCCACCGGCGCGCCGGGCGCGTTCGCCTGCAGGGTGTTCTCCACCTCGGGCGGATTGCCCTCGAACTGCGTGGCACGGTACTGGCCGGTGTCGATCAGGCAGAAGGCCATCATCAGGATGACGAAGGCCATGCTGCCCACGAAGGTGAGCAGGTTGAAGGGACGGTCCCACCGGAGGTGCATGAAGAACAGCGCCACCAGCGTGGCCTTGATCACCGCCACGCCCAGCGCGATGACCATGTTGAACTCGCCCACGTCGATGTAGCGGACCGCCACGGTGATGGCGGTCAGCACCATGAGGGCCATGCCGGTCGAGACCAGCATCCACACGGGCACCAGGTGCCCCACCAACGGGTGCGCCTCGCCGTGACCGTGACCTGCGTTCGCGTTGCCGTGCGCCATGGGTGCCTCAGTGGATGAGATAGAAGAGCGGGAAGAGGAAGATCCACACCAGGTCGACGATGTGCCAGTACAGGCCGCCCACGTCGACGGGGGTGAAGTAGTCGCTGTTGAAGTCGCCTCGCATGCCTCGCCAGATCAGCCACGCGAGCATGACCATGCCGGCGAGCACGTGGATGCCGTGCAGACCGGTCATGCAGTAGTAGATGGCGAAGAACAGGTGCGTGTTGGCCGGCATCGTGGGATCCGCCAGGTGCAGCGACGGATGCTCCACCGCGGGATCCTGGTCCGCCACCGGGAGCCCCTCCGCCTGCGCCTCCTGCCGGGGGGTGGCCAGACCCATGGGGGCCTTCTGGGCGGGCTTGATGGCGCTGGCCTCCACCGGCGGCGTGGCCGCGATCGGGGCGATGGCGGGAGCAGCCGGCGCGGCGGGCACCAGCGTGGCCGCGGCAGCGGCGGGCGCGGTGGTCAATTTCGCCTTCTCGGCCTCGGCCGCCTCGGTGTGCGGCAGCGTGTAGAAGCTCTTGCCCCACACCAGGTGCTCGTGGATCTTGTGGCTGTACTCGAAGTACTTGATGACCATGAAGCCCACGGCACCCATGAAGGTGAGCACCAGGCAGAGCACCATGGCGTTCTTGCGGTTGGTCTGGGCGAAACGCACGGCCAGAGCCATGGTGAGGCTGCTGAGGATCAGCACGCAGGTGTTCACGCCGCCCATGAGCGTGTTCAGGTAGTGGCTGGCGTAGCTGAAGACCTCGGGGAAGCGCGTGCGGAGCACCGCGTAGGCCACGAAGAGGCCGCCGAAGAAGAGCACTTCGGTGGCCAGGAAGAGCCACATGCCGAGCTTGGCGCTGTCGAACTGGTGCGCCGGAGTCTCGAAGTGGTGCTGCAGGAACGGATACTTCGCGTGATCACCGTGGCCATGGTGGCCGTGGTCGTCGTGCGATGTGTGGATGGTGCTCACGCGTGGTTCTCCGGTTCGCGGCTCAGTGCAACGGGTTGCGGGCGGCCTCGGCGGCCAGGGCGGGATCGACCACGTAGCCCTGCTCACGCTCGTCCCAACGGAGCGAGCGGAAGTCGTAGCAGTCGCCCACGCTCGGCTGCGTGGCGAAGTTGTCGTGCGGCGGCGGGCTGGCGCACTGCCACTC
>CAIOTP010000009.1 GCA_903861235.1 uncultured bacterium
CACCTCGTGGCCGTCGGCGCGCAGCTGGTTCAGCAGGGCCTGGGCCATCTGGCTGCCACGGTGATCGGATCCAAGCGCGACCTTCATGGTTCGTCCTTCAGCCGGTCACCTGCCCCGCCAACGCCTCGGCAAGCCGCCGCGGGATCAGGGTCCGGAACTTCCGGGCCAGCGCATGATAAGCCGTGGTCCCCATGCCGATGGGGTCCTCCACGTCGGCGTCCGGGTCCAGTCGCTCCACCCGCGCCTTCGCCCGCTCGTCGTCGCCCAGCAGCCGCTGGGCGGCCACCCGATGGGATTCCGTCATGGCGAAGACCCGGTCCGCCTTCCGCAGCATGTCGGCGGTGACCCGCTTGCTCGAGCCCTCGTGCTCGATGCCCAGCTTCTCCAGGGCCTCGATCGTCTCCTCGCTCACGGGCATGCCCTCGCCGGCCGAAAGGCCTGCGCTGGCCACGAAGACCTGCCCCTCCACCCCCTTCACCAGCCCCTGGTCCAGGGCATGGCGGGCGATGGCCTCGGCCATCGGGCTTCGGCAGGTGTTGCCGGTGCACAGGAAGAGCACGGTCCTCATGCGGCCGATCCTACCGGGGGGTCTTGCCCCGACGCCGGGCGGGTACATTGCCGGGGCCCCAGCCGGGCAGAACGAGCCACCCGTGGAATTCGTCGAACCTGAGGAAGCGTGGGCCGGACTGCGACGCCAAGGCGTCGTGAAGGCTGTCGAATCGAAGCAGGAACTTCGGCTGGAGCTCGACGGCGAGCAGACCGTGGTCATGGATGTGGCCTGCGAGGATCACCCGGGCGCCGGCGACCTGCCCGCCTCCATCCAGCGGGTGCCTCGGGCGGCCATGGCCAACTTCGTGGAGGCCGTGGTGCACAAGATGCACCTGCAGCGCACCTTCGCCATTCCCGTGCGGCGGTGGCGCGAGATCTTCGACGCGGTCAGCGAAGGCATGAAGGCCAACGCCGCCTGGCGCGAAGTGGACACCAGCGCGAGCATCGAACTCAACACGCGGGATCCCCTGGCCTTCAGCCCGGCCAACGCCCACACGCTGCGCGACCTGCTGAAGGTCCTGCTGCAGGAGGCCCGGGAGACCGATCATGGCCTGACCCTCTGCAGCGACGGCACGCCGCTGGTCATGGAGATCATGCCCCGTGGCGAGATGATCGTGTTCGCCGGGCACGCGCAGCTGGCGAAGCAGTGCCAGGAACTCCTGGCCGGCGCCCGGCGCGACTGAGCGGACTCAGGCCGCGGCCATCTCGGAATCGATCGCCACCGGAGGCTCCACGGCCGGTGCCTCGGCACCGTCGGCGCCGAACGCCTGCGCACAGCCACGGCACCGCCAGCCCGCGGCCTCGGCCTTCACCGGGCCCATGCGGCAGGCCGGACAGCGGCCCCCGCGCAGCCAGCCACGCTGCATGGCCCGCTGCACCGCCTGCAGCGCGTCACGGGCCACCGCGACCACGGCCAGACTGAGCACCCCCATCACCACCAGGGCCAGGGCGCCCAGCGGGAAGGTGAACACGCAGACGAAGGCCACTGCGAACGCCAGCATGTAGGCCCCCAGAGCCACCCAGGGGTAGAGGCGGTTCACCAGACGCAGCAGGCGAAGGACCATGGGCGGAGGGTAGGCGGTCCGACGGGGAACTTCCCGCCGCCACGGCCGGGGTGCCGCGGATCGTTACACTGCCGCTCGCGGCCGACCGGGCCGCCCACCCCAACCCATGGCAGACAGGCATTCCGCATGAAGATCATCTGCGACCGGGCCGTGCTCGCCGCGGCCGTCCAACTCGCCCAGCAGGTGGTGGCCACCCGTGCCGCCGTGCCCGCCCTCTCCTGCATCAAGCTGTCCGCCAAGGACGGTCGCCTGGCCCTGCAGGCCGCCGACAAGGACATCGCCGTGGAAGTGCCGGTGGTGGCGGTGGAGGTCAAGGAGGCCGGCGAGGCCCTGGTGCCCGCCACGAAGCTGGCCGAGGTCGTGAACGAATGCGAGGGCGCCACGGTGGCCCTGGAGACCGCCAAGCAGGCGCTCCACATCAAGGCCGACCGCATGAAGTTCAGCATCCTGGGCTTCGAGCCCAAGGAGTTCCCCGCCCCCAAGGATCCCGGCGCCAAGGCGGACTTCTCCGTGACCGCCGAGGTGCTCCGCAAGCTCATTGCGCGAAGCGTGTTCGCCGCCGCCACCGAGAACACCCGCTTCGCCATGGGTGGCGTGTTCCTGGAGCGCAAGGGCAAG
This sequence comes from uncultured bacterium, assembly GCA_903861235.1. GTDB lineage: Bacteria > Planctomycetota > Phycisphaerae > Phycisphaerales > SM1A02 > SYAC01. The sequence goes on from CAIOTP010000009.1 coordinate 2,232, forward strand.
CGGCTGCGGCTGGTGGCCACCGACGGCCGCCGCCTGGTGGTGACCCGGGGCGACTGCACGGCGGCCAACGAAGGCGACACCGTGGCGATCGTGCCCACCAAGGCCATGTCGCTGCTCAGCCGCCTGGCCAGCCAGCCGGACGACACCGTGCAGGTGGCCCGCGTGGAGGGCCGGCTGGTCATCCGCGTGGGCGAGGGCCCGGAGGCCGCTTCGCTGCACACCAACCTGATCGAAGGCACCTTCCCCCCGTTCGAGGACGTGATCCCCAAGGAGCACGACCGCAAGGTCACCTGCGACGTGCAGCAGCTGCTGGCCAGCGTGCGCCGCGCCGGCATCCTGACCACCGAGCAGAGCAAGGGCGTGAAGATGGGCTTCGCCGGCACCGAGCTGAAGATCAGCGGCAGCTCCCCCGACGTGGGCGAGGCCGAGATCAGCATGCCGCTCGAGGGCTACCAGGGCCAGCCCATCGAGATCATCTTCAATCCCCACTATCTGACCGAGGCGCTGCGCATCGTGGACAGCCCGGACATCACGGTGGAGATGAAGGCCCCGAACAAGCCCGGCGTGTTCCGCGTGGGCCAGGAGTTCGTCTACGTGATCATGCCCACCGGCCAGGCCTGAGGCCGACGGATCGAACGCACGAAGACAAGGAGCCCGGCCGCCATGGCCGGGCTCCTTCGCTTTCCGGTGTGACGCGGGTCGTTCAGGCCTTCTTGGCGTACTTCACGCCGCAGCCGTAGGCCTTGGTCTCGCTCGGCTCGGGCTTCTTGCCGGCCTTGATCGCCTTCACCGCCTCGGCGGCGTACATCTTCTTGCCGTCCTCGCTGATCGGAGCGCCCATGTAGGCCAGGTTGCCGGCGCCGTCCACGATGAACACGTGCGGCGTCTTCTTGGCGCCGTACGCGTGACCCACCTTGCCCGAGGCGTCCATGAGCATGGGCACGGGGCTGGCCGACACGGCGGACAGGCTGTCCTTCATGTTGGTCTTCTCGTCCTTGCCGTCGTAGCCGTCGTGCGTGCTGTTGATGCACAGGTACGCCGCGGAGGCGTCCGCCTCCTTGATGGCGTCGATGGTCTTCTTGGCGCGGCCGGTGCTCCAGTAGCTGTTGTCGCTGGAGAGGCCGCTGTAGGGGCAGTACGGGCTGAACCACTCGATGACCACGGTCTTGCCCTTGAAGTCCGCCAGGCTCACGGTCTTGCCGTCGGCGGTGGGCAGCTTGAACTCGGGGGCGGGCTTGCCGATCTCGGCACGCTCCTTCTCCTTCTCGGCGGCCACGGCCAGCGAGGCGCCGACGAAGGCGAGGGCGGAGGCGGCGACGAACGAGAGCAGACGGTTCTTCTTCATGGGGGTCTCCTGTGGAAAGAGTTGGAAGAAGGGAGATTAGGGCGTCACCGGCTTCGCGTTCGCATCGGCCGGCAACTTTCGCTCGATCCACAGGCACGGGTCCGCCGGCCGGTCACCCAGCAGGAGCAGTCCACGGACCGCAAGTGCGTGACCGTCGGCATCTTGCGCCCGAACCCGCAGCGGAGCGTCCAGCGTGGCCACCCCCTCCTTCACCGGGACCTGAGCGGGGCTTCCCTCGGCCAGTTGCACGCCAGGATCGGTGGCCTGGATGAAGCGGGCGGACATGCGGCCGCGCGCCTGGCAGCGAAGTCGAAGCCGCTCGTCCTGCACGCTCGCTTCGTCGCCGGCACCCGGCCGGAGCGGAAACGGCGATCCGCCGACCTCGGGTGGACACGGGGGCAGCGTGCCCACCGGCGCCGGCACCCGCACGGAGGTCTTCCCCACGGTGCAGGACTGCTTGCAGACCATCCAGTTCAGGTCGAGCTGCACCGGGAAGTCCGGCACCGCACCGGCCTGGTCGCTCTCCACCGGCACGATCCAGCCCCAGGTGCCCTCGTGCACGAAGAGCACCTCGCCGTCGGTCTGCTGCAGGTGCGGACGCGGCCAGATGGGCTGGCCCAGCCGCCAGCCTGCGGGCAGCGAGGCGCGAGCCACAGGTGGTGCACCGCTCTCGCCGGGATTCATCCAGTACATGTGCCAGTGACGCTCCACCTCGAAGCGGACCAGCAGCGCCGCACCCTCGCCCCAGCCCTCGGGCATGCGGCACCAATCGACCTTCGCCACGCGCACCGGATGCGGCGGCGCCGCCTGCGGCGAGGCGTTCATCCAGGCAAGCACCAGCACGGGGATCCACGCGAGCATGGCCCGCATGCTAGGTGCCCCGCGCCGGACGCCCGCCACGCGCCGCTGCCGGACGCCCGGCGACTCCGCCCTTCTTCGGTGCCACCAGGGTCCGGGCAGCGTTGTCCTTGGCCACCTTCCGCCCCGCCTCGCGCCCGCCAAGGGCACCATCCGGGGAGCCATGTTTCCTCGGCATGGGGATCGGCGGGGATGGCTGGGGCGGGTGGAAGGTGGATCGGAAGCGTCGGTGCATGGCGGGGACCCGTGCACAGCGTGGCGTGATTTCGGCCACCGGCGGGCTCGTTGCGGCGATTTGTCCCGTCTCCTCGCGCGGCCGCGTGCGGCACCGCGGGAATCGGTGGCCCGCCGCAGGAATGCCGCCTTCTTCCGGGCGGCTCACCGCTCAGGGCCGACCCGAAGGCATGGTGCTGGTCCACGGCCCCACGGGCCGCCCTCGAACCCCCAGGAGACCCCCATGAACCTGACCCTCTGGAAGCACCGCAACCCCTTCAACGGCGAACTGCACCGCCTTCGCGACGAGATGGACCGAACCATCGACCGGCTGCTCGGCGGCGCCTTCTCGGAGCCCAAGGGCTTCCGGCTCGAAGGCTGGATGCCGCTGGTGGATGTCTGCGAGACCGACAGCGAGATCACCATCCGTGCCGAGGTGCCCGGCATTCCCGCGAAGGATCTGGACATCTCCGTGGTCGGCGGCTCGCTCATCCTGAGCGGCACCAAGAAGGAGGAGGAGGAACGAAAGGGCGACGACTGGTTCCAGTGCGAACGCCGCTTCGGCGCGTTCCGTCGTTCGGTGGAACTGCCGGAGAGCGCGGACCCGGACCGCGTGACCGCCGAGAGCGACGCCGGCGTGATCACCATCCATGTGGGCAAGCGCGTCGGCGTGAAGCCGCGGCACATCGAGATCCGATCCGGCAACGGCAGGAAGCCGGTGGCCCTGTGACGCTGGCCCCCGCCCTTCGACTGGCAGGCGACGGCGCGGTCCGCCCCGATCCGCTCCGTCGCCTGCTCCTGCAGCAGGTGATCGAGATGCATGCCGCCGAGCGCGAGGCTCTGCAGGTGCTGGGCGAGCTTGCCGCCGGGGCACGATCGCCGCGACTGGGCCTGCTCCTCCGCATGCATGTGGCTGAGACGCGCGAGCACATCGGTCGACTTCGGACCATCCTGGATCGCAACGGCCTGGTGTCGGGCACGCTGGGCTCACGGGGCAAGCGTGGTCTGCTGGAGGACTGCATCGAGCTGGCCTGCCGCGAGGATGCGGACGCCGCCGCCCGCGATGCAGCCCTGGCGGCGGTGGCGCTGCACCTGGAGCACGACGAGATCGCCAGCTATCAGGTGCTGCGCCTGTGGGCCGCTCAGCTGGGCATGCACCAGGAGGCCGCCACGCTGGCCATGAACATGAGCGAGGAGCAGCGTCTGGAGTCCAGACTGCTGCGATGGAGCGCACGCTCGACTGAAGCGGATCCCACACCCTGCGAGGCGTCGACCTCCGAAGGAGGCTCGGTGCGGGACTCGCCCCCAGAGGCGGCCAAATTGCATCACCGAACCGACGGTTGCGTCTCAACACTCGTGCGTACTTCAGGATGAATGCACACCATCCTTCCCCCCCCCCCGCTCACGCGAAGCGACCCTTCTCTCCTGTGTCGATCACGAGCATTCCTTCCATCTTGCGGTGTTTCGCAACAATCTCTTTCCAGCGTGGTAGATCATCTTGTCGAAGAAGCCTGTGTCGGGATTCACAAATGAAGGAACAGGCCGGGGACATGTTTGCAGATTCATGTAACGAGTTGTTCCGCACACCTCGAGAGAAAATCGCCATGCAACTGACTTCGCTTTCCACCACGGACCTGGGTCCGGTGCTTGATCGTGTGGATCCCTTCATCGCCACCGTGGACGGCGATGGGCAGATCCTCGACCGCAGGCCCAGTGGCAACCGCCGCTTTCCCGCAGACATGATGGAGGCCCGGTCGCTCCGGTCCTTCTTGTCGGCGCCCGTCGCGGCAGACTGGCTCCGCCTGGTGCGCTCCGCCATCTCGGAGAACCGGCCTCACACCGCCATCCTCATCCTGGATGGCGTCGCTCACGAGGCCGTCGCGGCACCGCAGACGCTCACCCGCGAAGGGCGGCCGCTGCGCGCCTCGCTGCTCAGCCTCTTCCCGAATGTGCTCGAATTCGCTCAGAGCGCGGCATCCAGCATGGTCCGGATGGTGATCCGTGCCCACGAGTGGGGCCCGCTCGAGGACCTGACCCGCTGCCAGCTCGACACGCTGCGCCATGTCAGCATGGGCCTGACCAACATCGACATCGCCGGGCGCATCTTCCGCACCAAGCGCGCGGTGGAGTGGCACATCCGCTTCCTGCACGACACGCTGGGCATCCACAATCGTGAGCGGCTGGCCATGCTCGGCCGCGACGCCGGCCTGCACTGCTTCCGCGACGAGGAGTGGACCCAGGTGCTCAAGACCCGACCCGCACGCCGGCCCACCGCGGCGCGGGAGCCCGACCCCAACCCCGCGCACGCCGCCTGAGGCGGGTTGCCCCCGGGGCCCGCGGCGGACACAATCCGCCGCATGAAGCGCTCGATCCTCGTGGCCGCACTGGCCCTGGCAGTGGTCGGTCCGGCCTGCACCCGCAAGACCAGCGACCGGGACCTGCAGTTCGTCACCCCCTACGAGGCGCTCGAGCACACCAACGAGGCACCGGGCCTGTTCGAGAAGCCGGTCGAGACCGCCTGGGTGGATCCACGCCCGGCCCAGCAGTACGCGACCGAGCACATTCCCGGCGCCATCAACCTGCCCTTCCCCCGCATGACGGCCGAGGCCGAGGTGGTGCTCAAGGGCTACGGTCGCTTCGTGGTGTACGACGGCGGGCAGGACGACACCATCGCCAAGGCCGCCAGCAAGCGGCTCATGGAGCTGGGGTTCGACCACGTGTACACGCTCGAAGGCGGGCTGGACAAGTGGAAGCGTGCCGACCAGCCCGTGGAGAAGGGCGTTCCCGCCCCGGCCGAGCCGGCGCCGACGAAGAGGTCCTGAGGCCCCGGACCGCTCACTCCAGCGCGGCGGCGCCGGAGACGATCTCGGTGAGTTCGGTGGTGATGCGGGCCTGACGGGCGCGGTTGTAGCTGCGGTTCAGGGTGCGACCCAGTCCCGCGGCGTTGTCCGTGGCGCTCTTCATGGCCACCATGCGCATCACGTTCTCGCTCACCACCGCGTCGATGATGGCCTGGAACAGGCTCACCTTCACCGTGCGCGGCAGCAGTTCGCCCAGCAGCTGGGCGGCGTCCGGCGTGAACTCGTAGAGCGCGGCGTCCTTGCCCGCCGAAGCGGCCGAGCCCGAGGGCAGGCTCATGGGCAGCAGCTGCAGGGACTCCGGCACCTGCCGGCTGTTGCTGACGAACTTCATGAAGACCACGCGGCAGGCGTCGTACTTGCCCGCCACCCATTCCTCCATCAGGCGGGTGGCCAGCGGCTCGACCTGCTCGAACTTCGGGCGGTCGCCGAACGCGTGACGCTGGGCGATGGCGATCTTCTGGAACTTGAAGAAGGCGACCGCCTTCTTGCCCACCACCTCCACCACAGGCTCACGGCCGGCGTCACGACAGGCCTTGATGGCCTTCATGGCGGTGCGGAGCACGTGACCGTTGTACGCGCCGCACAGGCCGCGATCGCTGCTGACCACCAGGATCAGCTCCCGCTTGGCCGCCTTGGCGGGCGGCAGGCAGAGCGGGTGCACGGCGTCGCCGGCACGGGCGGCGACCTCGGCCACCAGCTGACGGACGCGCTCCATGTAGGGACGGCTGGCCTTGGCCCGCGAGAGGCTGGCGGTGAACTTGGCGGTGGCGATCATCTGCATCGTCTTGGTGATGCGACGGATGGTCCGGACCGCCACGATGCGCTTCTTGATCTCGCGGATCTGTGCCATGGGGCCGAAATGGTATCGGAATCCCGGCGCCCGCTCCATGCCCGCCCCGGCTGGGTTTCCGGCGGTTTCAGGGCAGTTCCATGCCGTCGAAGCCCAGACGCATGCCCGGCGGAAGGGTCGGCTCGAAGTCCGCGTGCCGGATGTCGTGGGTCATGTGCACGAACACGGTGCGCTCCGCCCCGATCCGGCGGGCCGCCTCGACCGCCTGTTCGCAGGTGAAGTGGGTGTCGTGCGCGCGGGGGCGGAGCATGTCCAGCACCAGCGTGCGAAGCCCGGCGAGCATGGGCCAGGTCTCCTCCGGAATGCGGTTCACGTCCGTGCAGTAGGCCAGCGGAAAGAGCGTCTCGTCCGCGTCCCCTTCCACGCGCCATCCCAGGATCGGCTGCCGACCGTGCCAGAGGTTCATGGCGGTGGCCCGCAGGCCATGCAGATCGAACGTGTCCCCATGGCGCACACGGTGGGGCAGCAGGTCGGCCACGAAGCTGCTGTTCAGGTTGTGCTCGCGGAAGAGGATGTGCCGGTAGATGCGCTCGAGCTGCTCCCACGTGGGCTCGTCCGCATAGACGGGAATGGGCGCCCGCATGAGGGCGTTGTAGCGCCGCACCTCGTCCAGCCCGAAGATGTGGTCCACATGGCCGTGCGTGAGCAGGATGCCGTCGCAGCGATCCAGGCCCACGCGCAGGCTCTGCTCGCGGTGGTCCGGCGGCACGTCGATCAGCACGGCGCGTCGCGTGCCCGCCGGATCGGTGAACCGCAGCATGGCGCCCGTGCGCAGCCGGCGGTCACGAGGATCGGTGCTCGTGCAGGTGCCGCAGTCGCACCCGATCACCGGCACGCCCGAGCTGGTGCCGGTGCCCAGCAGCGTGAGCTTTGCGTGGCCACTCATGGGGCCGTCAGGGCTGCCGCGACCGGCAGCGCGCGGCACAGCGACGCGGCGACCGCGGCGGGATCGTCGGCCGCGCAGATGGCGGAACTGACCGCGACGCCGCGGGCGCCCGCGTCGACCAGTTCGTGGATGTTCCATTCGCCGATGCCGCCGATCGCCAGATGCGGCGTGCGCGGAAAGCGCTCCACGAACGCCCGCAGGTAGGCCGGCCCGCTGGGCACGCGGTCGGGCTTCAGGCTCGTGGCGAACATGGCTCCCACGCCGCAGAGGTCGGCACCCGCCTCCACCGCCGCGGCGGCCTCGCCCAGGTCGTGGGTGCTGGCGCCCAGCAGCGGAGCGGTGCCCGTCAGTCGGCGTGCCTCCATCAGCGGCAGGTCCGTGGTGCCCAGATGCACGCCGTCGGCGCCGGCGGCCATGGCAAGGTCGGCGCGGTCGTTCACGATCACCCGCACGCCTCGTGGGCGGGACAGGTCGATCACCTCGCGCACGCGGCGAAGCAGGTCGCGCGTCTCCATGGCCTTCTCTCGCACCTGCACCATATCGGTGCCGCCGTCGATCGCCGCCGCCAGCACCTGCTTCCATGGGTGACGGCAGAGCGCCTCGGTGAGCAGCAGGCAGAGCCGCGGCTGGAAGCGGGCGGGGCTGCCGAAGGCGAGCGTGACATCACGCTCGAGGTCGTACGCGGCGTAGCGCACGGCGGCGCATTCGGCGGAGAAGCCCGCGTCGACCAGCTTGCCAAACTCCTCGAGCGAGCGCAGCGCCTCGATCGCGCGTCGGGACGCGGCCACGGCCACGCCACGCACGCCTTCCCGATCGGCCTCACGCGGGCCACGGACCGCCGCGCCGGCGTCGCCCGCGGCGTCACGATGGGCGATCGCCCGTCCCGCGGGCAGCCGCTCCATGGCGGATCGAACGCGATGCCGCAGCGACTTGCACCGCTCGACCAGATCCGGGCGGTCCAGCGAGAAACGCGCCGCATCCTCCAGCGTGCGCAACCCTTCGGCGGCACGGTTCGCGGAGGCGTCCAGGGCACGGTCGACTTCGGCCATGACCCAAGCCTACGCGGGCACGCAGGTTCCGAAGGCGGTGGCGGCGGCGGGCGCCGCGCCCTATCGTGCCGCTCTCATGACGCCGAACCCCGACCGAAGGGACTTTCTCCGTGGCGCGATCGCCGGCCTGGGTGCCGTCGCCGCGCTCGGACCCTCGGCCGCCTCGGCGGCGCTCACGAACCGCACCCCGAACTCCCAGGAGCACGCGATGCCCTTCACCCTGCCCGCCCTTCCGTACGCCGACGCCGCGCTCGAGCCCAGCATCGACGCCCAGACCATGGTCATCCACCGCACCAAGCACCACCAGGCCTACGTGGACAACCTGAACAAGGCGCTCGAGGGCCACGCCGACCTGCAGTCGAAGTCGATCGAGCAGCTCTGCACCGGCATCGGCTCGGTGCCCGAGGCCATCCGCGCGGCCGTGCGCAACAACGGCGGCGGCCACTACAACCACAGCATGTTTTGGACGCTCATGAGCCCCAACGGCGGCGGACTGCCCACGGGCGACCTCGCGGCCGACCTCAACGCCACCTTCGGAAGCTTTGACGCCTTCAAAGAAGCCTTCGCCAAGGCCGCAGCTACTCGCTTCGGTTCGGGTTGGGCATGGCTTTGCGTGAACCCCGCAGGCAAACTCGAAATCTGCTCCACCGCCAACCAAGACAACCCGCTGATGCCCAGCGTGGGCTGCGCCGGAACCCCCATCCTCGGCCTCGACGTGTGGGAGCACGCCTACTACCTGAAGTACCAAAACCGTCGTCCCGACTACGTTTCGGCCTTCTTCAACGTCATCAACTGGACCGAAGTCGCGTCGCGCCACGTGGCGGCGAAGAAGTAAGCCTTTTTCTTCGGCACATGCAAAACCCGGGGCGACTTGTCTCGGGTTTTTTTATGGATACAGCTTGAACCCTACCGCGTCCCAGTCCCCCCAACTCCGCCATTTAATCCAGTCGCCCAGGTTGACGTAGGTGCCGCGGCCTGCTGGAAAATCGACGTTCACCGGGTAGTGGCGGTGGCCAAAAATCCAGAAGTCTGCGGGGGCCCTGCGGTTCTGGTCGAGCGCCCAGAGGTAAATGGACTCGCGGGTCACGTCGGTCATCGCGTAGTCTTCGTGGCCGGTGCGGGCACGGCTTCCGCGCGACAACCACGACGC
>CAIOTP010000010.1 GCA_903861235.1 uncultured bacterium
GCCTCCATGCGATTCTTCCGAGGACTGAATCATGCGCTTGCCTGCATTTCCGGTCGTGGCTGTGTTGGGTTCCATGCTCACGTCCCCGGCCTTGGCGGACGACATGTTCGTGGGGTGGGGGCGGAGCTACAACGGCTCTCTGAGCCATCCGGGCGGCACGCTCTCCCAGATCTCGACAGGCGGACAGGACGACTACGGCTTCTCGCTCGGACTTCGGCCGGACGGTGCGATCGTGCGATGGGGCATCGACTGGGACGGCTTGCACAACGTGCCGTCAGGAAGTTTCGTGGAGGTGTCGGCGGGTCCGTATCACGCGGCGGCCAGACGCGCAAATGGGACCGTGGCGTGCTGGGGGAACAATGGCTACGGCCAGTGCAACGTTCCGCCCGGGGTCTACGCCGCCATCGCGGCCGGAGGTCACTACGGGGCGGGCCACACCATCGGACTCGGAACCGACGGCCGCATCGCCGTCTGGGGGTACGACGGGTACGGACAGGTGTCATCAGCTCCTGCTGGCACTTTCGCCAAGATCTTTGCGGGCCCCTACCACAGCGCTGCCCTTGACGGATTGGGCCAGGCCGGTTGCTGGGGCAGCAACAACTACAACCAGTGCGCGCCCCCCTCGAACGCTCGCTTCCAGACGCTCGCACTCGGGGGACGCGACAGTCAGGGCTTCTGTGTCGGGCTCGGCCGCAATGGACGATTGAGCGTCTGGGGAACCACCGCTTGGGGCATCCAGAACGCTCCATCAGGCACCTTCACCCAGATTGCAGCAGGCCAGTACTTCGCGGTCGCCCTGTCGGCCTCGGGGCAACCGGTCTTCTGGGGAAACAACAGCTACGGAGAGGTCGGGATCAATCAAGGGCGGCTGTCGAGGATCGAGGCCGGAGCCTTCCAGGCGACCGGCTTGACTTCGGACTGCAACGCCAACAATCAGCCGGACTTCTACGAAACCCCCGGCAATCCCGCCACCGACCGCAACGGTGACCTGCGGCTCGACGCCTGCCAGGGCCTTCGCGACTTCAATCTCAATTCAGGCAACCTTGGCGTGCCCGCGGCCAATCTGCCGGTGTCTCACACCTTCCACGATCTGCTGCCCAACCTGGATGACGCCAAGCTGACCATCACGGCTCAAGGCGACTTCGACAGCAACAACGAGTTCCTCACGGTTCGAATCGGCGGCACCGCCCTGGGACGCGTGTTCGAGACCGGTGGCCTGAACTGCAACGGTGGCGTGAACCAGATCACGCTCGACATTCCCAAGGCCACGCTCCGCCCGTTTGCCGAGGCGGGCAGCCTGGAAGTGACGCTTCTGCCATCGCCATACGTGACGGCCAGCGAGTGCGGCGGAGGCAGCATGTCGGTCCGCCTGACCTTCACGGGCCTGGAGGCCGGCTCGGACAGCGACGGCGACACGCAGTGGGATCTGAACCAGATCCGTGACACGCCCGCCCTGGATCGTGACCTGAACGCTCGACTAGATGCCTGCGAGATCCGCGACAATCCCGGCCTGGACCGAAACGGTAACGGCGAACTGGATGCGTACGACATCCAGCAGAGCCCTGCGCTGGACTGCGATGGGAACAGCCGCATCGACGCCTACGAGATCGCAGACGCTCCGGGGCTTGATTGCGACGGCAATGGTTCGCTTGACACGTGCGACACGTTCCTGGCTGACATCACGGTGGGCTTCGGCGGGAACGGTTACGGTCAGATGCCGCCGGCGTCGACCACCTTGATCTCTGCCCACTCGTTCCACTTGCACACCGTGGGTCTCACACCGGCCGGCGATTTGCGCGCCTGGGGATACAACGACTATGGCCAGCGAAATGTGGGGTCGGGGTCGTTTGTTCAGGCTCGAGCCGGCGGCTACCACACCATTGCCCTGCGATCGGACGGCACGATCGCGACATGGGGCTCGAACAATGAGGGCCAGCGAAGCATCGCTCAAGGGATCTATCGTCAGATCGCGGCTGGTTTCAGGATCTCTGGAGCCCTCAACACGGTCGGTCAACTTCGGGTTTGGGGAACGGGTTATGACCGATGGGGCTACTGGTTCGGCGACGTGACCAACACGCCTTCGGGTGCCTACTCGCGCATTTCCTTGGGCGACGCCTTTGGCATTGCGATGAAGCCGGACGGATCGCTCGTGGGGTGGGGAAGCAACTACACCTACCACTACAACTACCGCGGGCAAGCGACGCCGCCCTCGGTCATCGCCAGGACCGTGGAGACGGGCTGGCATCATGCCGTCGCCATTCGCGATGACGGTTCGCTGACCGCATGGGGCTGGAATGATCATGGCCAGTGCAATGTGCCCTCGGGAACTTTCAACGCGATCGCCGCCGGCCAGTACCACTCGCTCGCCCTACGCACCGATGGAACCGTGGCCGCTTGGGGCGACAACGGCTACGGTCGCGCCACCCCACCGCAAGGTCGTTTCGCCGCCATTGCCGCGGGCACGGAACACTCGATCGCCCTGAAGCCGCTGATCGACTTCGACGCCAACCAGCGGCCCGACGCGTGCGACATCAGGGACGATCCGGGGCTGGACCGCAACGGCAATCAGGTGCTCGATGCCTACGACATCGTGCTGGATCCAACCCTGGACTGCGACAGCAACAGGCGGATCGACACCTACGAGATCGTGGACGACCCCGGGCTGGACTGTGACGGTACTGCCACGCTCGACCTGTGCGACATCGCCCGGGGCACGGCGGACTGCAACACCAACGGCATCCCGGATGCCTGCGACATCTCGACCGATCCGCTGCTGGACTGCGACCTCAGCGGAACCCTCGATGCCTGCGACATCACGCAGGGTGCCATCGACGACGACTTCGACGGCCGCCTGGATGCCTGCGAGATCGCCAAGGGCGATCTGGATCTCTCCGGTTCGGTGGACAGCGCGGACTTGGCGATCATCCTGCTCTACATCGGTGACTTTCAGGCGCGTTTCGTGGATCTGGACAACGACGGGGAAGTGTCCGCGGGTGATCTGGCCTATCTGCTGACCATGTTCGGGCCGGTTCACTGGCCCTGATCGGGGATCATCGCTGCAACCAGCCCGTTCCAACGCACACTCCGGCGGCCGCGGCCTCCCCGCGTTACCTTTCGCCGCATGAGCAACACCCCCGCCGTCACGCCGCTGGACACCCGCCCCGAGTGGAAGGCCCTGGCCACCCACGCCGAGAAGGTGCGCCCGCTGCACCTGCGTGAGCTCTTCCGCGACGATCCGAAGCGCGGCGACGAGCTGGCCGTGCAGGCCCTCGACCTGCACTTCGACTACAGCAAGCAGCGCGTGACCCGCGAGACGCTGCAGATGCTGCTCGCGCTGGCGAAGGCCTGCGGCGTGGAGGCCCGCCGCGACGCCATGTTCCGCGGCGAGAAGATCAACGTGGCCGAGAACCGCGCCGTGCTGCACGTGGCCCTGCGAGCCCCCAAGGGCACGGTGATCCAGGTCGACGGCAAGGACGTGGTGCCGGAGGTGCATCAGGTGCTCGACGCCATGAGCGCCTTCGCCGACCGCATCCGCAGCGGCGAATGGAAGGGCCACACCGGCAAGCGCATCCGCACCGTGATCAACATCGGCATCGGCGGCAGCGACCTGGGGCCCGCCATGGCGTGGGACGCCCTGCGGCCCTGGGCGCAGCAGGGCCTGGAGTGCCGCTTCGTGAGCAACGTGGACGAGAACGACTTCTTCGAGAACACGAAGGATCTCGACCCTGCCGAGACCATGTTCATCGTCAGCAGCAAGACCTTCACCACGCTCGAGACCATGGCCAACGCCCACACGGCCCGCGCGTGGAGCCTGAAGGCCTTCGGCGGCGACGAGAAGAGCGTGGCGAAGCACTTCGCCGCCGTGAGCACGGCGCTGGACGAGGTGCGCAAGTTCGGCATCGACCCCGCCAACATGTTCGGCTTCTGGGACTGGGTCGGCGGCCGCTACAGCATGGACAGCGCCATCGGCCTGAGCACCATGATCGCCGTGGGCCCGCAGGGCTTCCGTGACATGCTCGCGGGCTTCCACGAGATGGACGAGCACTTCCGCACCACGCCGCTCGAGCGGAACATGCCGGCGCTCATGGGCCTGGTCGGCGTCTGGAACAACCAGTTCCTGGGCTGCGACACTCTGGCCGTGCTGCCCTACTGCCAGTACCTGGACCGCTTCAGCGCCTACCTGCAGCAGCTGGAGATGGAATCCAACGGCAAGCATGTGCAGCTGGACGGGCAGCATGTGCGATGGCAGACCTGCCCCGTGGTGTGGGGCCAGCCCGGCACCAACGGCCAGCACGCCTTCTATCAGATGATCCATCAGGGCACGAAGATCGTGCCCTGCGACTTCATCGCCTTCGCCGAGAGCCTGCACAACCTTGGCGACCACCAGGACCTGCTCACGGCGAACGTGCTCGCGCAGAGCGAGGCGCTCGCCTTCGGCAAGACCCAGGCCGAGATCGTGGCCGAGGGCGTGCCCGCGTGGCTCGCCCCGCACAAGGTGATGGAAGGCAACCGCCCCAGCACCACGATCCTGGGCCGCAAGCTGAGCCCGCGCATGCTGGGCCGGCTGGTCGCCCTGTACGAGCACAAGGTGTTCACCATGGGCGCCATCTGGGGGGTGAACAGCTTCGATCAGTGGGGCGTGGAGC
>CAIOTP010000011.1 GCA_903861235.1 uncultured bacterium
GAGACCGGACCAGATGTGCTGGAAGGGGTTGATGCCCGGGGCGACGGCCTTCTCCTTCGTGCGGGTCTGTGCCTCGTCCATGCGGGCGTGCAGCGCCTCGTGCATGGCGTCCACTTCCGCCTTGGTGGCCACGCCTTCCTGCTCGAGCATCGCGGCGTACTGCCGCGTGATGCTGCCGTGCTTGCGCACGCGCTGGTACATGAGCGGCTGCGTGAAGTTGGGCTCGTCGGTCTCGTTGTGGCCGTTCTTGCGGAAGCACCACATGTCCACCACCACGTCCGTGCCGAAGTTCTGTCGCCACTCGAGCGCCAGCCGGGCCACCCAGGCGCACGCCTCGGGGTCGTCGCCGTTCACATGGAAGATGGGCGCATCGACCATCTTGGCGATCTCGGTGCAGTAGGTGCCGCTGAACAGGTCGCGCTGGTCGGTGGTGAAGCCGACCTGGTTGTTGATGATCACATGGATGGTGCCGCCCACGTCGTAGCCGTCGAGCCGCGACATGTTCAGGCACTCCGCCACCACGCCCTGGCCGGGGAAGGCCGCGTCGCCGTGCATGACGACCGGCACCACGCTGCTGCGACGATCGGTGTCGCCGGCGAGCCGCTGCTTCGCTCGGCAGCGGCCCATGACCACGCTGGTCACGAACTCCAGGTGGCTGGGGTTGGCCGCCAGCGTGAGGTGCACGGGCTGACCGGTGCTGGTGGCCACGTCGCTGCTGTAGCCCTGGTGGTACTTCACGTCGCCGCCGCCGGAGAGGAAGTCCTCGGTCCAGGCCTCCTCGAACTCCGTGAAGATCTGGTCGAACTTCTTGTGCAGCACGTTGGCGAGCACGTTCAGTCGGCCTCGGTGTGCCATGCCGAAGCTGAACTCGCGGATGCCGTTGGCCGGGCCCTGCTCCACCATGGTGTCGAGCAGCGGGATCAGGCTCTCGCCACCTTCCAGGCCGAACCGCTTCTTGCCGATGTAGCGCTTCTCCAGGAACGTCTCGAAGCCCTCCGCCGCCACCAGCCGCTCGAGCAGCCGCTTGCGCACCGCGGCGTCGAACCGCGGCTTGTTGCGCACGCTCTCCATGCGCTGCTGCAGCCAGCGACGCTTGTCGCGATGCTGCACATGCTCGTACTCCACGCCGATGTGGCCGCAGTAGGTCTCTTCGAGAAGTCCGATGATGTCGGAGAGCGGCGAAGGGTTGGGCAGCGGCAGCGAGCCCGGATCGAACGGCGCCGACAGGTCGGCGTCGGTCAGGTCGAAGGACTCCAGCGTGAGCTGCTCGGGGAAGGGCCGCTCCGTGCCGAGCGGATCGAGATCGGCCGCCAGATGGCCCAGGTTCCGGTAGGCGTAGATCAGGCTGTCGACCTTGCTCTGGCGGGTGCGCCCGCCGGAGGCAGGCTCGGCGTGCGCCGCGGCCGGAGTCGAGGTGGCGGTCGCGGCCGGATCCGGCGCCCGCTCGTAGCCGAGTTCGAAGCCCTGGAAGAAGGTCCGCCAGTCGGCCGGCACGCTCTGCGGATCCTTCTTCCAGGCCTGGTACTGCTGGTCCAGGAAGGCCGGATCGAGGCCGTTGACCTGGGGTGGCAGGGCGGAGGAGGGATTCGACGAAGCGGGGCTGGTCACGAGGGCTCTCCCGGGAAGCGTGCCGCGGCGTTCGAGGTCCGGCACCTATGCCGGGTCGGGCCACGGGGTCGCTCCCTGAAACTGCCCGATTCTAGCGGTTTTTCCGGGTCGATCCCTGCCGCGGGAAGGGGCGGGAACTGGCGTTCCCGGCGGCTCGATGTCATGCCGGAGGACGAGCGGTCGACGTCACAGCAACGCCACCGGATCCACATCCACCGCCGCCACCTCGCCGCCGGGGAATGCGCCCGCGTTGCGTGCCGCGGTGATCAGCTTCTGCAGCGCGGCGGCGTCCGGTGCCAGCACCTCCACCTGCACGCGGAAGCGGTCGGAGACGCGCGTGACCGGGCAGGGGTGGGGACCGCGGATCTCGCAGGCCTGGGCCTCGGGCAGCGAGGCGAGCTTGTCGCGGACATCCTTGGCCAGATCGTGGGCCGCGGTGTCCGAGCGGTGTCGCACCACCACGCGGGCCATGCGCCGGCACGGCGGCAGGCCGAATCGCCTGCGGTCGGCCAGTTCGGTCGTGGCGAAGCCGCGATAGTCGTGAGCCGCCGCGGCGCGGATGGCCAGCGCATCGGGCTGGAACGTCTGGATGATCGCCCGCCCGCCCGCGCTGCCGCGACCGCAGCGACCGGCCACCTGGCTGACCAGCTGGAAGGTGCGCTCGGCGGCGCGGAAGTCCGGCAGGTTGAGCGCGGTGTCCGCGTTGACCACGCCGACCAGGCGCACATTGGGGAAATCAAGGCCCTTGGCGATCATCTGCGTGCCCACGAGCACGCGCACCTGGCCGCTGGCGAAGCGACCGAGCGCCTCGTGCAGGTCGCGGCTGCTTCGCATGGTGTCGCCGTCCACCCGCTGCACGGCGCCGGGCAGCGCCAACGCCGGGTGCACGCGTGAGAGCTCCTCCTCGACCCGCTGCGTGCCCAGACCGAACACGCTCACGCCGGCGCCGCAGTCGGGGCACTTGGCCGGGAGCCGCTGCTCGGTCAGGCAGTGGTGGCAGCGCACGAAGCGGTTGCTCGGCGTGGCGTGGCAGACCATGCCCGCGTCGCAGTGCTCGCAGCGCATGAGCCAGCCGCATCGGGCGGCACAGCTGATCCAGTTGGCGTAGCCGCGGCGGTTCAGCAGCAGGATGGCCTGGCCGTCCTCGCCGATGACGCGGGCCAGGCTCTCGGCGAGCCGTTCGCCCAGCAGGTGCACGCGGCGATCACGGAAGCGGCGGACATCGCCGGAGAAGTCCACGATCTCCACCTTTGGCACCACCAGGCCCGGAGCGCGGTGGGGCAGTTCGTGCAGCATGCTCGTGCGGCGGTCGACCGCGTTGAACCAGCTCTCCAGGCTCGGGGTGGCGCTGCCGAGCACGATCGGGCAGCCGGCCATCTGGGCGCGGCGGATCGCCACGTCGCGGCCGTGGTAGCGGGGCGCCTGGTCCTGCTTGTAACTGTGGTCGTGCTCCTCGTCCACGAGCACCAGACCCAGCTGGCCGTCGGGCACCGGCGCGAACACCGCGCTGCGGGCGCCCACGATCACGCGGGCCTTCCCCTCGGCCACCAGCGTCCACTGCTGGTTCCGCTGCGCCGCGGTGAGCGCACTGTGCAGGATGGCCACGCGCTCGCCGGGGAAGCGGTCCAGCACGCGGCCCGCGGTCTGCGGGGTGAGCGAGATCTCGGGCACCAGCAGAAGGGCCGTGCGGCCCAGGTCCAGGCACTTCTGCATGAGCCGCAGGTAGACCTCGGTCTTGCCGCTGCCGGTCACGCCGAACAGCAGATGCTGCGAGAAGCCCGAGCCCAGCGTGGCTCCGATCGAATCGATCGCCTTCGCCTGGTCGGCGGTGGGTGTGGGCAGCGTGACGGGCTTGGCCTCCACACGCGCGGCCTGCTCGAGCCAGTCCGCCTCCACATGCGTGCGCAGGGTGCGGGTGACGAGGCCTTGTTCGACCAACGCGTTCAGCGGCGCCTTGGTGCGCACGCCGGCGCCGGTGAGGGCGCGGTCGATCTCCACCGAATCCGCCGAGGTGTTCGTCTGCAGCCATTCGAGCAGCCGCTTCTGGGCGGGGGAGAGGCGAGGTGCGTCCGCTTCCTTCGCCTTGCCTCGACGGGTCCGAGCCGTCTCGATGGCGGCCTGCCCGGCGGTGGAAAGCTGCACATAGGCCCGGTCCACGCGGCCCACGCCCTTCTTCACCGCGGCAGGCAGCACGCCGGCGATGGCCACGCCGAGGGGGCAGGCGTAGTAGCCGCTGATCCAGCGGGCCAGTTCCATGACCTGCTCGGGAAGTTCCGCGGGCTCGGCGGCGATCACCGGCTTGAGCCGGCTGTCGGGAATGTCGCCGGACTGGTCCGCCGCAAGCACCCGCACCACCCAGCCGTGGCTGCGGGCATTTCCACGACCAAGCGGCACCACCACGCGCTGCCCGGCCCGGAGTGGAGACAGTCTCGCGGTCACGCCGTAGGTGAGGCCTTCCGGGAACGCGTCCATGCCGCGCTCCACCGCAACCAGCACACGCTGCGCGAAGGGTTCGTGCGCCGTCGCAAGCGGGGCCGGCTTGCTCGGCTTGGCTCCGCGCTTCCTCGCGCCCGCCGCCCCCAGCGCCTCCAGCGGATCGTTGCCGAAGAGCCCGCCCACGCTACACCGCCACGGCGGCGGCCTTGCGGGCGTCGGCGGACTGGTGCTTCTCCATCACCTCCGCGGTGAGGGGCTTGCGGCTTTCCATGATGGAGATGAAGCAGTCGAAGAGGTAGCTGCTGTCGTGCGGGCCCGGGCTGGCCTCGGGGTGGTACTGCACGCAGAAGATGGGCTTGGTGGTGTGGCGGAAGCCGGCCAGCGTGCCGTCGTTCAGGTGCGTGTGCGTGGGTTCGCCGCCCGCGGTGCGCAAGGTCTTCTCGTCCACGCAGAAGCCGTGGTTCTGGCTGGTGATCTC
>CAIOTP010000012.1 GCA_903861235.1 uncultured bacterium
CATGCCGGTGGGTTCGGGCGAGCCCACGGAAAGGGCCAGGTTCAGCTTGGCGGGAGCCTGGGCACGGACCGTGGGGCGCATGCTCCAACGGTAGCGGCCACCCCGCCCCCACCGCTACCCTCGCTCCTTTCCCCCCAGGAGGCTCCATGAGCGTCGCCACCCCCGCAACGGCCAGTTTCCGCTTCATCCCCGCCGACCTGGACGGCACGCAGTGGAGCCAGCTCGAGCCGCTCTACCGCTCGCTGCTCGATCGTCAGCTCAAGTGCGCCAACTGCCTCGAGAAGCTCGTGCTGGACCGCAGCGAACTGGACGCCGCCGCCGCCGAGGCCGAGGCGAACCTCTACATCGACATGACCTGCCACACCGACGACGCCGCGGTGAAGGCCCGCTTCCTGAAGTTCGTGGAGGAGGTCGACCCGCAGCTCAAGCGGGTGGGCTTCGAGCTCGACCGCAAGATCGTGGAGAGCCCTCACGCGAAGTCGCTGGACCAGGCGCGGTACGGCACGCTGCTTCGCTCGATCGAGCGAGAGGTGAAGCTCTTCCGCCAGACCAACGTGCCGCTGCAGACCGAGGCCACCAAGCTGGACCAGCGCTACAGCGAGATCAACGGGAGCATGACCGTGCAGTTCGACGGTGCCGAGCGAACGCTGCCGCAGATGGCGCGCTACCTGGAGGAGGGCGACCGCGCCAGGCGCGAGGCCAGCTGGCGCGCCGTGGCCGAACGACGACTGCGCGACCGCGAGGCGATCGACGGCATCTACGACGAGCTGGTGAAGCTGCGCGGCCGCATGGCCTCGAACGCGGGCTATGCCGACTTCCGAGACTTCCAGCATGACCGCCTGCAGCGGTTCGACTACACGCCCGCCGACTGCGCCACCTTCCACCAGGCGGTCGAGACCACCTGCGTGCCTTTGGCTCGGCGCATGCACGAGCGACGTGCCCAGGCGCTGGGCCTGAAGTCGCTGCGTCCATGGGACCTGAAGGTGGACGTGAAGGGCCGCAACCCGCTCCGACCCTTCGAGGGCGCGGACCAGCTCGTCGAACGGACCGGTCGCGTGTACGCCCGGATGGACGGCGAGCTGGCCCGCATGTTCGACAGCATGCGCGGCGGCGGCTGCCTGGACCTGGACAGCCGCAAGGGCAAGGCGCCGGGCGGCTACCAGTACCAGCGGCAGCTCTCGCGACGCCCGTTCATCTTCATGAACGCGGCGGGCATGCACCGGGACCTCACCACCATGGTGCACGAGGCGGGCCACGCGTTCCACAGCCTGCTCTCCAAGGATGACCCCATCCTGGCTTACCGCGGCAGTCCCATGGAGTTCGCCGAGGTGGCCAGCATGAGCCAGGAGCTGCTCACGCTGCCCTACCTGGAGGAGTTCTTCAGCAAGGCCGACGCCGACCGGGCTCGCCGCGAGCTGCTCGAGGGCGTGATCGCCATGCTGCCGTGGATCGCCCAGATCGACGCGTTCCAGCACTGGGTCTACCTGCACCCGGAGCACACGCGTGTGGAGCGCACCCGGGCGTGGCTGGACCTGGACGCCCGCTTCGGTGCCCACCTGGACTGGACCGGACTGGAGTCCAGCCGTGAATCCATGTGGCAACGGCAGCTGCACCTCTTCGGCCTTCCCTTCTACTACATCGAGTACGGCATCGCCCAGCTGGGTGCGCTTCAGCTCTGGCTGGCCAGTCGCCGCAGCGAGAAGGACGCCATCGCCGCGTACAAGCGGGCGCTCTCGTTGGGCGGCAGCCGTCCGCTGCCCGAACTCTTCGCCGCCGCAGGGCTGCGCTTCGACTTCGGCCCAGGCACCGTGAAGGAACTCATGGACGCGATCGGCGACGAGCTCGACCGCCTGCCGGACTGATTCCACAAGCCGCTTCCGTGTTCGCCACGAAGCGTGCATACTCCGACACCTCACCCGACAGGAGACCCCGCATGAAGAAGGTCGTGATCCTCGGAGCCGGCAAGATCGGCCGCATGTGTGCCCACCTGCTGCAGCGTTGCGGCGACTACGCCGTCACCAGCGTCGATGCGCACGCCTCAGGACTGGAGTGGGTGCGGAAGCACGTGCCAGGCGTGCACTGCGAGCAGGCGGCGTTCGACGACGCGAAGGCCATGGACCGCG
>CAIOTP010000013.1 GCA_903861235.1 uncultured bacterium
GGCCGGAACGACCGATTCGGCCGGCATGGGATCGGTGGCGATGGCCATGATCCACGCCGCCGCCATCATCATGCCCACGTAACTGGTGCGCGGACTCCCCACGAACACCCAGGACGACACGAAGGCCATCGCTCCCATGATGAGGGCGTAGTCGTCCAGCCCCTGCATCCCCCAGGCGAAGAGCTCCATGGCCAGGCAGGCCATCACGCCGCCGATCACCGTGCCCAGCAGCCGCAGCACGCCCTTTCGGCTGGAGGCGCCGATGGTCGACTGCAGCACGAACACGGAGCCCAGCGCCGCGGGGCTGGCCACCTCCGGCAGCAGGAACGCGCACATCACCAGCGCCACGCCCACGCCCGAGACCGCCGCCGCCGCGCTCATGGCGGCGTCCATGTTGAACTCGCTCAGGGCCGTCCACAGCGTGGTGTTGCGCGCAATCGGCGCCGCGGGATCGAATCCCAGCGGCAGCGCCAGCCCCGCCTGTCCGAAGCGTCGGGGCAGGGGCGCCGCCGTCAAGGGCACACGAAGCGAAGTGCCGCATCGGCGGGCGAAGGCGAAGAGGGCCAGCATGCGCTCGTCACCCGTCTCGCCCTGCGCCCGGATTCCCGTCTCCCCCAGATCCATCAGGGACTCGGCCTGCGCGATCAACGCCTCCACCGCAGGCACGCGGTCGCCCGGCCGGCCCCACAGGCGTTCGAAGGCCAGGCCGCGCGAGGCGTCGAAGAAGGCGGCCAGTCGATCCGCCACTTCCGCGGTGACCTGGCGGGCCTCCGGGCTGGCCTCGCCCAGACGCGCCAGTCCCGCCAGCTGAACGCTCGTGGAGTCGCTCATGGCGGCCAGTCGGGTGAGCGGCACCAGTTCGGGGAACATGGCGTCGTCCTGCGCGTAGGTGGCGATCGCCTGCGTGAGCACGGAAACATGCGCCACCACCGCGGGACTGGTGGAATCGATCCGCACGTCCAGGGCGGCACCAGACTCGCGACACCGACGCGCCACGTCACGCAGCCGGTCCGACGATTCCGCCAGCAGACCGTCCACCGCCTGACGGGCCCTTTGCACCTCGCTGCCCGGAAACACCGTCAGGGCGGCGGCATAGGCCAGCATCACGCCGCTGCACACGCCGAGCGAGCTCAACAGTGCCGCGCGTTCGAAGTCGGCCGGGTCCGACAGAGGCCGTCCAAACAGCGGCCCCATCGTCCACATGGCCACGCGAAGTCCCGAGGCACCCACCGGAAGCACGCGGGTCAGGTACAGCACGAACCCCACGGCCAGCAGCATGGCGGGAAACAGCACCATGGGCTGCTGCGGAAACGCCACCACCAGACCGATGGACAGGGCGGCACACAGGCCGCTCATGGCCAGCCGGCGCAGCAGCAGTCCGGGCGTGTGCAGCGTGCCGGGCACGCTCTCCGTCATGGCCGTCACGGGGCAGATGACGAAGTTCGGGTCGCCCACCATCGCGGCCAGCAGGAGTCCGCCCACCATGGCTGCCGTGGCTCGAAGCGAAGCCTGCAGTCGACCGCTCGTGGGGGCGAGTTCCGCCACGAACACCTGCCACCAGGAACTTCGATGCAGGATCCGCTCGGCGCCGGGAGCGATCAGCGTGGGTCGTGTTTCCGGCACGGGGTAGATCATCGCACAACCTCCGGCCGGACATCCGCCCACGAAACCGGCGGCCCTTCGATAAATTTGGCCGGCGGTGATGGACCCTCGACCACCATCCTCGAACCGGGACACCGGGCCAGGCGCCCGGCCTGACGGCATCACCCCCTCGCAGGCGCCCACGGACGCCTCGCCGAGCGATCCAGGCACCGTGTCGATCGGCCCCGGGGATCCCTCCACCCGGCCGCTGCCTCGTGCGGAGATCCGCAAGTCCACCCTCGAGCCCGTGTCCGAGGCGGAACTGGAATTCGGGTCGCGCTACCGAAGAGTCAGCAAGTCGCGTTCCGGTGGCATGGGAAGCGTGGTCGAGGCGCTCGACACGCTGCTCGATCGTCGTGTGGCCGTGAAGTTCCTGCACACGGGGCGCGGCGCGGAGACCCGTGCGCCCGCCATCCGAGAGGCCCGCATCGTGGCCGGTCTGCGGCATCGATCGATCTGCCGCGTGCTCGAGGTGGTGCTCGAGCCGCCGGCGGGCGTGCGCCCCGAGGCGTTCCGGCCGTTCATCGTGATGGACTGGGTGGACGGCGAGCCGCTGAGCCAGGCATGGCGATCGCTGCCTTTCGAGCGGCGCATGCACATGTTCATCCAGCTCACGGAAGCCGTGGCCGCCATGCACGCGGCCGGCCTGGTGCACCGCGACCTGAAGCCCTC
Source organism: uncultured bacterium (assembly GCA_903861235.1). GTDB lineage: Bacteria > Planctomycetota > Phycisphaerae > Phycisphaerales > SM1A02 > SYAC01. The sequence continues at coordinate 2,314 of CAIOTP010000013.1, forward strand.
GAACATCCTCTGCGACCGCGACGGCGTTCCCGTGCTCGTGGACTTCGGCCTCTCGGCCCATGCCGGTGACGACGGCAGCCTGGGAGGCACGCCGGGCTGGAGTGCGCCCGAGCAGTTCGAGCCGGGCGGCGAGGTGGGACCTTCCTCGGACGTGTTCGCGCTGGGCGTGCTCTTCTTCAACATGCTCACCGGGGCGCTGCCGTTCGAGGGCTCCTCCACGGCCGATGTGCTGCGCCGCTCGCGCGAAGGCGACGCGCCGCTGCCGGAGGCGCTCCAGCCGGGGATCGCGGCGCCGCTCCAGCGGATCGCGCTCGCCTCCATCGATCCGGATCCCGCCCAGCGCTACCACGATGCACTGGCCATGCTGGCCGACCTGCGTCGATTCCGCTCGGGTGAGACCGTGCTGGCGCGTCCACGACGGCTCTTCACGCGCTTCTCCGAGGAGATCGAGCGGCACCTGGGCGACACCGACCGTTGGCAGAAGCAGGGGCTGGCCATCGAGCCGGAGTTGCGCCCCATCCGCGAGGGTCTGCGATCCCTGCAGCGGCCGGAAACCCCGTGGATCCTGGACAGCCGGCGGCTCTCGTTCTCGCAGGTGACCATGTACCTGGGGGGGTGGCTGCTGGTGCTCGCCATGACGGTGGGCATCTGGAACACCTCCGATCTGCTTCGGGCGTCCGGCGGCCGGCTGGACTGGACGCTGCCGGTGGCCCTGGCCGCACTGGTCACGGTGGTGGGCCTGGTCCTGCTGCGACTGGGTGAGCAACGGACGGCCCTGGGCTTCCTGTTCACCTCCTCGTTGGTCGTCCCCGTCGCGGCATGGCAGGCCATGCGAGCCACCGGAGTGCTGGCGGACGACAGCCGCATGCTGGTCAGCTTCGGGTCGATCGGTCTCTCCAACGCCCAGCAGAAGGTGATCGCGGGCCTGGGCCTGCTGCTGGCCCTTCTGTATCGGTGGTGGATGCCCTCGCGGGCGTTCACGCTGGTCGGGGTGATCGCGGCCTCATGGCTCTGGATGACCGTGGGCGTGCGTCAGCTCGACGGCCTGCCGCCCGGCCGCGAGACCATGGGCGAGCTGCTCCGCTGGATGCTCTGCCCCTGCACGGGGCTGATGGTGGGCGGGCTGCTGCTGGACCGCCGGACCAGTCGACCATCCGCCGACCTGGTGTCCGTGGCCCCGCCGCGGGATGGCAGTCCCGCGTTGGCCGTGGCTCTGGTGCTCACCGTGTTCGTGCTGGCGGGCATGTCCTATGTGGTGCCGGAATGGCTCTGGTGCCTGCCGCTGGATCGTGACGCGGCAGGTCGGATCACCGCCGAGCCCACCGTCACCCAGCGGGCGGGGGGGTTCCTGGGCTCGGGCATGCTGCTGCTCTGCCTGTCGTTGGGGCTCGAAGTGCACTCCACCTCGCTGCGTGACCGCTGTGCGCGATCGCTCCGCTGGCTGATTCCCTCGTTCATCCTCCTGCCGATCGCGTGGCTGGAGTTCGAGACGGCGCCTCCAGGCTGGGGCTTCTGGATGGCCATGCTCGGGGCTGCCGCCGTCACCCTGATCCTTTCGAGCGCCGTGCTGCAGTGGCGACCCTTCCTGCTGTCGGGGCTGCTGGCCTTCATCGACATCTTCGTGCGATGCTTCGTGCGGATCGAGCAGCTGCCCGGGGAAGGCCGCGGCGCCAAGCTGGCCTTGACCGTCGGCGTGGCGGTGCTGGGGGTGCTGGTCATGCTGGCAGCCAGCTATCCGGAGCGGACCATGCGGGCGTTGATCCAACTCCGCCGCCGCATGCGGGACCTGTCGGCCATCGATTGAGCCTTTCCCCGTGGGGAAAAAGAGAACGGCCCCGCCAGAGGCGAGGCCGTTCGTGAGCATTTCGGCTCAGATCGCTGAGGCGATCACTCGTCGGTGGCCGAGTCGAGCGAAGCGGCCAGGTCGGTCGCCTTGCTCTGAATCTTGTCCTTCACCAGGGTCAGGGTGGTGACGGAACCGGCGGCGGTCAGGGTGGTGACCACGCCGAACTCGGTGGTCTCGGCGCCGCGCTCATCAGCGATGAAGTTCATGATCCAGTTCTTCATATTGTGTGTCCTTTGCAAAGAGAAACCTAGGTTTGGCTGCGGGTAACACACCCGGTCAGCCGGAGAACAAGTTACCTCAAGGGCCGAAAATGACCAGTAGAAACGGATCCCTACCATGGATTTCCACGCCCAAGCGGCTTCGGCGAGCCAGAAACGCCGCTTCGGGGGGCCAATAAATGTGCTTCACTTGACGAATTTAGGCCGCGCCTGCTGCGCGATCGCCAGGTTCGCCTTGGCGTCCTCCAAAGAGACGACTCGAAGCCAGAGGTTCATGGCCGCTTCGTCGTCCCCTGCAAGGGCGTTGGCCAGCGCCAGGTTGGCCACGTACTCCGAATCGTCCGTGTCGGCCTGATACGCCACCTCGAAGTCCGCCTTGGCGGCGGGCAGGTCCGCCAGCAGCAGATGGCACATGCCCCGATCGTTCATGAGCACGGGGTGATTGGGGAACTTGGCCAGTCCACGGTCCAGCCACTTCACCGCCTCGCTGATGCGGCCCTCGATCACCAGCACCTCCGCGCCTTCCGAATAGGTCCCCACGAAGTCGGGGTAGTCCGCCAGCATGCGGTTCATCACGTAGCCCGCTCGGCTGGTCTCGCCCTTGGCGGCCAGCACACGGGCGGTCAGTTGCAGGGTCTCCGCCGTGGCAGGCCGAAGCGGACCGCCATCGAACCAGTCCGGATCGGGCTCGGGCGTGCTTTCGCAGGCGACGGCGCCGAACAGGGCGAGGGGAGCGAGCCAGCGAAGCCAACGAGCATGGGTGCCGTGTCGCATCAGTTGCCTCCCACCACTTTGCCGTCACCGAAGGGATTCAGGGTCTGGCCTCCGGATTCCTGCATGGGCTTCTTGGCCATGCTGGCACGGATGCTCAGGGCCTCCGCCGTGGAGATGCCCGGACCACCAGCGACGCCGTCGCCCACCTCGACGCGGTCCCGGGCGATGCCCTCGTCCGCCAGCGCCTTCCGCACCGTGGCCAGGCGTGCGTTGTAGAGCGCGTTCGTGGCGGAACCTCGGGGCACGGCGATCCGTCCGCCGGATTCCCGCATGGCCTGGGCGAGGATGTGCACGTTCCGCTGGCCGATCGAGGTCAGCTCCGAGGTGTCGGGCTTGAACTGGCTCTCGAAGATCGCCTTCTGCCGGATCACGCCCTGCCGCACCTGGTCGTCGAAGGGCTCCTTGGTGAACTGTCGGTCCGCCTGTCGCTGCACATCGTCCTCGACCCGGACGCTGTTGGGCTGGGGCTTGGGCTGCGTCATGCACGCCGCCATGGGCAGGCCCAGGCAGAGCGCGGCAGCCATGCGTGCGAGATCATGCGATGGTCGAGATCCTGAAGAGGGCATGTCCTTGATCCTTGGGGGCGGGGTTCAGTCCGGCGTGGCCCTTCGAAGGCCTTCGAGCAGCAGCATGAAGAGCGGTCCAGCGATCACCAGGATGGTGGGAGGCAGCACCAGGCCGGCCAGCGGAAGCAGCATGCGCACCGAAGCGCGGTGGGCCCGTTCCTCGAGCGACTGGATCTCCTCGTGGCGGAGCGAGTCGGCCAGCACCTGGATCATGCGTGAAAGTTCGGTTCCGAATCGCTGGGTCTGTCCCAGCAGCGAACCCAGCGAGCGGAACTCGGCCACGCCGGTCCGCTCGGCGGCGGCGGCCAGAGACGCGGACCAGCCGACACCGAAGCCGGACTCCAGATCCACCCGGCGCATCTCGCGGGCGAGCGAATCGCTGACTCCGCGGAGGCCCTCGGTCACGGTGGCCCACGCCGCCGGCAGGCCCATGCCGCCTTGGACCGAGATCTGGAGCAGGTCGAGCATCACGGGGAAGTCGGTCACGATCTCCAGTCGGGCCCTCTCGCGGCGGCCTCCCAGCCAGGCTCGGGGAAGCCACCAGCCGATGCCCGCGCCCAGCGCCGCCATGAGCGTGACCGCCACGCCGCTGGCCTGAGGGTCCCAGGTGACCCAGACCGCCAGGGCCGAGAGTGCCATCGGTCCCAGCAGGGCAGCGAGCAGGAAGCCACGACGCGCCTGGGCCGACTCCAGACCGGCCAGATCCATGTCCCGCTCCAATGCGGGGAACAGGCTCGGGCTCGGGGCAGTTCCCGAGGCCTGGCGGGACGCACGCAGGCCCAGGGCCAGCGTGAGTCCGGCGGCGAACGCGGCGGCGATCAAGGTGGCGAAGTTCATCGGGTCCCCCAGTCGGGAAGTCGTTCGATGCGGGAGAGTCGCTGGATCGCGATCAGTCCGGCGATCAGCATGACCGCCGCCGCCGCCAGAAGCAGGTTGCCGGCGGGCTGATCGAGCAGGATGCGGGTGTAGCCCTCCACCGAGGAGGCCAGGATGGGAATGGCGACCAGCGGCGCAATCGCGAGCACATTCGCGGCCGTGCGGCTGTACGCCATGATGGTCCGCGCTCGACGTCGCACACGGGCCCGCTCCACCAGCGAGAGCGCCAGCCGATCGGTGGTGTCGGCCAGGTTGCCGCCCGCGGAAAGCTGGATGATCAGCGCCAGGCCGAACGCTCGCAGCGAAGCGAGCGGGCTCTGCAGGAGCACATGGCGGATGGCCGAGGCCAGCTCCTCGCCCATGCTCTCGCGTTGCATCACCTCGTGGAGCGCCACACGGGTCTCGCCGCGGCTCTCGTCGGCCAGGATCTGCAGCATGCCGGACAGGGGAATGCCCGCGCGGAGCGCCCGGCTGGCGGAACCGATGGCCTCCACGGCATGCCGCTCCTCCTCCTCCGAGCGGCGGAGCCTGCGTCGGGATCGGACGAGGCCGGTCACGCCCAGGGTCAGTGCCAGCACCGCCACCGTGGGTCCGGGCCGTTCGGAGAGCCAGCCCACCAGCGCGGCGGCGGCCAGACTCATCATGAGCGAAGGCCACCATGATTCTCCGGACCTGGCCTTGGCGGGCTGGGCCGTCGTCATGGTCCGTTCCGGCCGGGCCAGGAGCATGACCAGCACGGCGGCGACCAGGCCGGCCAGCGCGGGCATGAGCCATGTGGGCGTGGCGGTCATGCCGACACCTCGGACAGGCGGCCCGCCGCAAAGGTGGCGGCTGGCGGCTCGCAGCCCCGTGCCCGGAGCAGTTCCATGAAGTCGGGCACGGCACCGGTGGCCTCGAAGTGACCGACCACGCGACCTTCCTGCACCGACTGCAACCGAAAGCGGTGGAGCACCTGGGTGCGGATCGTGTCGTCCGTGGAACCCTGGACCTCGACCACCTCGCCGATCACGCGGCGACCGTCCGGTAGCCGGGAAAGATGCACCACCAGCTGGATCGCGGAGGCCACGTAGTCGCGGAGGACCCGCAGCGGCATGTCCAGGCCGCCCATGGAGAGCATGGACTCGAGCCGGATCAGCGTGTCCCTGGCGCTGTTGGCGTGGAGCGTGGTCATGCTGCCTTCGTGGCCCGTGTTCATGGCCTGGAGCATGTCGAAGGTCTCCGCTCCTCGGCACTCGCCCACGATGATCCGGTCCGGCCGCATGCGAAGCGCATTGCGGAGCAGGTCCCGGGCCGTGATCTCGCCGATGCCTTCCACGTTGGCCGCTCGCGTCTCCAGTCGCACCACATGACTGCCCTGGAGGCGGAGTTCGGCGGCATCCTCGATGGTGATCACGCGCTCGCGGGGATCCAGGGACGCGGACACCGCGTTGAGCAGGGTGGTCTTGCCCACACCTGCACCGCCGGAAAGGATGATGTTGAGCCGACCTCGCACGGCCGCCCGGAGCAGGTCGGCCGTGGCCGCTGGAAGCGTGCCCAACGCCACGAGCCGGTCGAGGGTGAGTGCCTGCTCGGGGAACCGGCGGATGCTCAGCTGGGGCCCGTCCACCGCCAGCGGTGCGATGACCGCGTTCACGCGCGATCCGTCCGGCAGGCGGGCGTCCACCATGGGGCTCCGCTCGTCGATCCGGCGGCCGGCGTTCCGCACCAGGCGATGGATCACATGCAGCAGATGGGCGGCGTCACGGAAGCTGGAGCTGGAGAGCTCGATCCGGCCGTTTCGTTCGACGAAGATCCGATCCGGTCGCACCACCAGGATGTCGGTCAGGTCCGGATCGGCCAGCAGGGGCTCGAGGGGTCCCAGACCGAACATGTCGTCCAGCACGCCGCGCACCAGCCAGTCACGATCCGCCCCCGACATGGTCCGTCCGGAACGGTCCAGGGCCTGTTCGATGCGGGTCGTGCAGTCGGCCACCAGGCTCTGCCGGTCCAGTCGCTCCGCAGCGACGAAGTCGAAGGTCGACATGAGCCGCTCGTGAAGTTCACGGCGGATCTCGGCCAGCGGCGCCTGGGCGGTCGAACGGGTCACGGCGCGGGAAGCTCCTCGGGAGGCGTCGCCGGAGCGGGATCGGCCGCCGTCTCGGACGAAGGCTCCGCGTCCGCCACCGCCTCCTCGGCCACGCCTTCAGGCATGGGATCCGCGGCGGGTCGACGGGGCTCGTCGGACCGGCGCCATGCACCGGGGCCGCGAAGGCCGGTCAGGCCGAGGGCCTTCAGCCGCGTGAGCGTGCCCAGGTCCGTGTTGCCGCTCATGCGGCCTTCCATGAAGAGTTCCCAGTCGTTGGGCGTCTGATGCAGGTCGCCGGGCATGGGGCGATCCATGCCGTCATCGAGCGGCTCCACCAGGTCCGCGGTCACCATGACCACCAGCTCGGTCTGGTCCTGCTCGTAACGCACGCTGCGGAAAAGGGCGCCGAACACGGGGATGTCGCCGAGCACCGGAATCTTGGCCACGCGGGCCTGATCCTTGGTCCGAAGCAGACCGGCCATGGCGAAAGACTGGCCGTTGCCCAGTTCCACCGTGGTCTTGGACCTTCGCACGATGATGCTGGGCACCTCGAAACCGGCCTGCTTCACACTGCCGATGGTGGAGAGTTCGCTCACCTCGGGCGCCACCTCCAGGCGGATGCGACCGTCACCAAGCACCTCGGGCCGGAAGTTCAGCCGGATGCCGTAGTCCTTGTACTCGATGGTCACGGCGTTGCCCACGCCACCGTTCATGCCCTGCACCACGGGGATCGGGAACTCGCCGCCCACCAGGAAGGTGGCCTGCTGGCCGCTGATGGCCACCAGGTTCGGCTCGGCCAGCAGCCGCACGTAGCTGTTCTGCACCAGGGCCTGGATGTAGAACTCCAGGTCGGCTCCGGGCACGCCTCCAAAGAGCGTGGTCGCGCTGGACACCGGGATGCTGTTGAAGCCGAAGTTGGGGCTCGTCACCGTGGAGGCTTGCGTCGCAGGTCCGGCCAGCGTGGCGGTCTGAGCGGCACCGGCACCTGGAGCGATCGAAACCTGCTGGAAGGGCGTGCCTGCGCCCGGAGCCTGCATGCCACCGAAGAAGCTCGAGCCACCCACCACCGCGCCGAAGGCCAGCTCGCGCAACGCCTGACGGCTCGCCTCGGCGATCCGCACCCGCAGCTGCACCTGGCGAAGGCCGGTGATGCGGGTCAGGTCCACCCACTTGGTGCCGCTCGCGTCCATGTAGTTCTTCACCAGCGCGCCGGTGCCCACGTCGGGCACGTTGCCTCGCAGCGAGATCGCGCCGCCCACGTCGTCGGCCTGAAGCTCCACGCCGAAGATGCGCTTCAGGCGGTTCTGCAGCTCCGCGCTGTCCAGCCCCACCGAGATGCGCCGGGTCACCGAGGAACCGTCCTCCAGCCGCAGCACCAGGTCGGTCTGACCGACCGTCTTGCCGATCACGATGATCTCCTCGGGCGAGACCGGACGGGCATCCGCCACCGCGGGATGTGCCACCACCACCATGCTCACGCGGCCCTGCGTCTTCACCACGGTCGACCCACCCATGACCAGCGAAACCGCGTCGCTCAGCGGCGCTCCCGGCGCCGAGGCGAAGGCCTTCGCCGTCGGAGCGGCAGGTTCCGCCCTTGCGGGCTCGGACACCATCACCGGTCCCACGAAGTCGGGATCCGAAGTCTCGATCACGCGCAGCGGCTCGCTCGCCAGGGGCCCCACGCTCGAGGAAGCCGCCCCAGCGTGAACGGTGGCCAGCACCGCCAGGATCGCCGGTGCCAGTCTCGGCGAAGTGCGGGAGCGGATCTGGAGTCGGTCGCGCTTCATCGAGGAGAGCCTCCGGTGCCGGTCTTGTTGTCCGATCCCTTGCCGCTCCCGGTCTGGAACGGATGACGGACCGTGTCGTCGCCCTTGACCACGATCACCTCCCACACGGCAGCGGGGGACGGTGTGGCGGGGTTCGCGGGCGGTGCGGTCGCCGTGGACGGCTTGGTCGTGGTTGCAGGAGCGGCGGCCGGCGTCTCCGGCCGTCCTCCCTCGACACCCACCAGCGTCTCGGTGGTGGCGGGGGCCGATCCTGAGGGGCTCGCATCTCCCTCCGGTCGAAGGACCAGTCCGATGGTGCCCTTGGTGCTGGCCAATTCGATCTGGCTGGCCTGAGCAGGTGAAGTGAGCAGCGTGACGGTCATGCGTCGAGGCAGGGAACGGCGCTCCGGAGCATCGGCCTCCTTGGCCACCGCGTCCTGGTTGACCGCCAACACACGGACACCCTCCACGATGGGACGAGTGACCGTCTCCCGCGCACCGCCGCCACGGGCAGGCACTTCGATGGTGGCCAGCACATCCACCATGGCGCCCGGGAAGAGCACCACGCCGGGCCCTGCTTCGCGAAGCATGACCGTGATGGCGCGAGATCCGGCCGGGATCTGGCCCACCAGGGCAGGGCCCGAGCCTCGCGCGGCCAGATCCGCCTCCTGCAGCGTCTGGCCCTTGCTCATGTTGTTCGCCAGGGGTCGACCCACCACGGCCCGGGTGACCGCCGCCACCTCGTCCTCGGTGGCCTTCCAACTGGGGGCCGGAGCCACATCGGAGGCATCCAGGCGATGTCCCGCGGACAGGTCCTTGCTGGTCACCAGACGGCCCGCCAAGCCGCGGCGGGGGCCCGCATCCTGGGCGGTCAGGGTCTGCTGCAGCACCGTCACCAGGGCCGCGGCCGCCAAGGCCGCCACCACGGCAAGGGTGATCAATCGGGTCGGTTGCACCATTCGTCTCCAGTTGGGCCCCGCGGCCAGTGCCGGACAGGGGGTCGTGCCCGCACGACCCCTTCCTTCACGAGGATAATCGCGGCGCTCGCCGGGCGGAACGCACCCGGGGGTTCAGGCGTCGGGTTCCTTGACCATGGAAGCTCGGCCTTCCAAGGCGGAGGGCAGAGGCATGATCGAACTCAGGCCCAGCAGCCTGACCGACGCGTAGGGGACTTCCACCTGCACC
>CAIOTP010000014.1 GCA_903861235.1 uncultured bacterium
ATGCGTTACGACTGGGCCTTCGGCACCAACGGCTCGGACCGGAGCGTGACCAGCGTGGCCATGGCCGGCGTCAGGAAGCGGATCGCCCAGGTGGACCCTGGGCTGCCGCTGGCCGAGCGTTGGAAGCGACTGGTGCTCACGCACCCCACCGAGATGCCCTCCGGCGGGCCCGTCATCGCGTGGTGCCTGCATTTGGCTCGGGCCGCGGGGCTGCGGCCCACGCGGATCAGGGCGACGGTCCACTGGACGCCCGAACATCAGGCGCAGGTCGCCGGCCTTCTGCGGGGCGCGGGGGTGCCGGAGCGGGGACACTTCGTGCTTCACCCCTTCTCCCGTTACCCCTACAAGGAGTGGCCGATCGACCGCGTGGTGGAAGCGAGCGACCGGATCGCTCTCGCCCACGGACTCCGGCCGGTCTGGACAGGAAGCGCCTCGGAGCGTGACCGCCGTCTGCTGTCGGAGGCGGCGGCGCGAGCGACCCAGCCCCCGCTGATCTGCGCGGGCAACCTGGACCTGAACGCCGTCGCCTGCCTGGTCGCCTCCAGCAGGCTCTTCGTGGGCGTGGACACCGCCATCACGCACCTGGCGGCGGCCACCGACACTCCGATGGTCGCGCTCTACGGTCCCACGCCCGTCCGGGGCTGGGCGCCCTGGAACAACCTCGGCTCCGTGGAACACCGCTTCCCCTGGGTGCCCGGCTCGTTCCGGAACGGCCACGTCAGCGTGCTGCAGAATGCGCCGGCGTTCGAACGGGAATTCTCCCCGGACATGGACATGCAGCGACCTTCGGTCTCCATGAGCGCCATCGGCGTGGACGAGGTGCTCGCGGAGGTGCGGCACCAGCTGCTCGGGGCGTCCGTACACTCCGCCCCGTGATCGCGCACAAGTTCGGTGGCAGCAGCGTGGCGGACGCGGAGCGCATGCGTTCCGTGGTGTCGATCCTGGCCGCACGCCAGGAGCGGCAGGTGGTGGTGATCTCCGCCATGAAGGGCGTGACCGACGCGCTGATCGCGCTGGCGCACCAGGCCGCAGCCCGAGATCCGTCCTGGCCGGCCGCCATGGAGCGTCTGGACGCCCGTCACCGCGAGACGGCGGAGGCGTTGCTGGGTTCCGAAGCCCGACCGCTGATCGACCGCCTGACCCAGGATTTCGCCGCGCTCCGCGAGCTGCTGCAGACGCAGGCGAGACTTGGAGCCCCGTCCGCCGACCTGCTGGACGCCGTGTCCGGACTGGGCGAGGTGTGGTCGTCCATGCTCATCGAAGCCGCCCTGCGCGGGCTCGGTCTTGGCACCCGTTGGATCGACGCCCGCGAGGTGCTGGTGGTGGAGAAGGGCGAACTGGGCGCCATGGTCGACTGGTCCGCCTCGCAGACCCGCCTGGACGCCCTCACCCCTGCGGATCGCACGGTGGTCACGGGCTTCGTGGCCCGCACAAGGGAGGGACGACCCACCACCCTCGGTCGCAACGGAAGCGACTACTCGGGCGCCATCTTCGCGGCGCTCTGCGGCGCGCGGGAACTGCACCTGTGGAGCGACGTGGACGGCGTCTTCTCCGCCGATCCCCGCGTGGTGCCGGAGGCCGTGCTCATCGATCGTCTCTCCTACGCCGAGGCGTGCGAACTGGCGTACTTCGGCGCCAAGGTGATCCACCCCCAGACCATGGCTCCCGCGGTGGCGAGGGACATCCCGATCATCGCCCGGAGCACCTTCCACCCCGAGCACCCCGGCACGCGGATCGACCACACGCCCGGCACCGAGCAGCCGGTGAAGGGCGTGACCAGCTTCGCGGGGCTGGCCATCCTTGACATCGAAGGCGCCGGCATGATCGGCGTGCCGGGAACCGCCGAACGTGCCTTCGCCGCACTGCACCGCGCCGGCGTGAGCGTGGTCATGATCAGCCAGGGCTCCAGCGAGCACTCGATCTGCTGCGTGATCCGCGAAGGCGACGCCACCGCCGCCACCCAGGCCGTGCGAGCCGCCTTCGCCCGCGAACTCGAGGCCGGCCTGATCAGCGAGGTGACCACCGAGCCCGGCGTCGCCGCGCTGGCCGTGGTGGGCGACGGCATGGCCGGCCACCCGGGAACCGCGGGGCGTCTCTTCGAGGCGCTGGGCCGCGCGTCCGTGAACGTGCGCATGATCGCGCAGGGCGCCAGCGAGCGGAACATCTCGGTGGCCATCCGCGCCGCCGACGCCGACCGCGCGCTCCGCGCGGTGCACGCAGGCTTCTACCTGAGTCCCCACACCGTCTCCGTGGGACTGGTGGGCGTGGGCACGGTGGGCGCCGCCTTCCTTCGTCAGCTGGTGGAGCGGGCGCCCCTGCTCCGCGAGCGAAACCGCATCGACCTGCGGGTGCGCGCGCTGGCCGGGAGCCGGCGCATGCGTCTGACCGAATCCGCTCCTGCCGGCGATCCCCGTGCGGCCATGGACCGCGACCTGGACCTGGACGCCTTCGTCCGGCACGTGCAGTCGCCCGGCATTCCCCACGCCGTGATCGTGGACTGCAGCGGCAGCGACTCGCTGGCAGACCGCTATCCCGAGTGGCTGGCGGCGGGCATCCATGTGATCACCCCGAGCAAGTGCGCCGGATCCGGACGACTGGAGCGATGGCGCGCCATCCGCGCGGCCGGCGGCATGTTCCGGTACGAGGCCACCGTCGGCGCGGGCCTGCCGATCATGACGACGCTTCGGGACCTTCTCGACACGGGTGACATGCTTCACGCCGTCGAGGGCGTGCTCTCGGGCACCATGGCGTGGCTCTTCAACCGCTACGACGGCAGCGTGCCCTTCGGCAGGCTGGTGCTGGAGGCGCGGGAGCGTGGGTTCACCGAACCCGATCCACGCGACGATCTCTCGGGTCTGGACGTGGCACGGAAGCTGGTGATCCTGGCACGCGAAGCCGGCTGGGAGCGATCGCTGGAGGACGTCTCCCTGGAGTCGCTCGTGCCGCCCGCCATGCGTGCATTGTCCTTGCCCGAGTTCCTGAAGGGCGTGGATGCCCTGGACGCCCCCATGCGCGAGCGGCTGGAGCGAGCCCGCAAGGCCGGGAAGGTGCTCCGATACACCGCGAGGCTGGACCGGACGGGCGCCATGCAGGTGGGGCTGGCGGAGCTGGCTGCGGACCACGCACTGGCGCACCTGCACCTGACCGACAACATGGTGCAGTTCACCACCGCTCGCTACGCCGACAACCCGCTGGTC
>CAIOTP010000015.1 GCA_903861235.1 uncultured bacterium
CCCGAAGTGGCATGACATTCGGCAGGTGCGGTACTACACGTCGTTGTTCGTGGCGGGCGGACCGGGTGGTGGCGACCCGAGCGCGCAGAACGCGTATCACCATGCCTTGGCGCAGGATGATCGCTTCGTGCTGCGTCTCGGTCAGTTCCGATTTCGCCGCGAGACGGTGCGGTTGGCCTCGGAACCTGGAGCTGACCCAACCTTCGCGTCCGCTGTCGGCATGCGGGAGAAGCGGTCTGACGTGAATCTGGCCGCTGAGCTCGTGCATCTGGCGCACCTTCGCGCCTTCGAGTCGGCGGTGGTGGTGAGCAACGACTCGGATCTGACGACGGCGCTCGAGATCGTGAATCACGAGCTTGGAATGCCGATCGGGTTGGTGAATCCACAGCCCTCGCGGCAGCGCAATGATCTGCTCGCGGCGGCGACATTTTCCCGGACCATACGACAGTCGGACGTTGCCGCATCCATTCTTCCCGACGTGGTCATCACAGCACTCGGGCCGGTCATTCGCCCAGCGGATTGGTGATGCGTCCGCGAAATTGGGCCGCATTGCTTGCGGAACTGTTGGCCTTGGCTACAATCCTCGCAACTCCCCTGACGCTACGGCGGCAGGCCGAAGCCCATCCGAAAGGATGGGCTCTCTCTTTTTTGGGGCTTGACGCTCTGGGGTGTGTCGTGCTCTTCCCGGGCGGCTGCAGGGCCCACCGGGCCGCTCGCCTGACACCCAAAACCCCATTTTGAGCTCAGAAACGTCCCTCCCGGAGCAAAATCGGAATCGGCACGCCCGGAGTACCACCTGCATGAGGAACCCTTTCAAGCGTTGGTTCGGCACTTCACGCACGCGTTCGGACCGGGATGACGACCGGAACCCGCTGGCGTTCCTGGATGAGTGGCGGGAGGAGGAGGATCGCGAGAACCGTGTCCGGGAAGCCTTCTTGGTCTCCGCCCTGTGGCTGGCGGACCGGCTTCGACCGCTGGTGAAACTGCTGGCGCTGGTCTACGTGTGGCTGCGACAGGTGTGGCGATTCGTGGCGGCTCCGTTGCGGGGGCACGGGCTTCAGTCCGCCCTGCAGGATCCGCCCGAACTGGACACCACCTGGCAGCCTGCCAGCGAGATCCTTGGCGCGGCCAGGCGAGCGGGTGGCATGGCGGCAGCGGATCCGGTGGTCCGGGCGGCGGTGGCGGCCATGGAGCGTTGGTTCGGTCCCGCGCCGGAGCAGGAGCTGGTGGTCCTGCACCAGGGCGTGCTGCACCTGCGCGGTCCTGGCTATCGCCTGGAGATCCGGAGGGTGCCCGCGTTGAACGAGCCTGCCACGGCGCAGGTCTGGACACCGGAGGACTTTGCCGGCGACAGGGTGCCCCGCAGGGTGCGGGTGAAGATGTGGCGCGTGGTGCGACTGCATGATCCGGTCACCGGCAGAAGCACCGGCCTGTGGCTGCTTCGTGGCGAGCCCGAGGCCGAGGGCACGGTGATGCCTCGCCAGAACGCCAGCCAAGGCGTGCAGCAGGCGCGGTGGCTCAAGGTCACCGGCAGCGTGTTCGGTCGCCTGGGCCAGATGGACGACATGGACAAGGTGGACCGCGACGACATGCTGCAGGTGCTGCGCGGCGATCCGGACATGGA
>CAIOTP010000016.1 GCA_903861235.1 uncultured bacterium
AAAGAGTCCGAGAAGTTCTCTTGGCGTGAATGGGGCTTGAGGCTCCAAGTGCCTGACCTTTGTGCACCATGCCGATCCGGGTGATTCGCTCCCAGGCGTGTTTGGCGTTGGACTTGGACTGTTCCACGCTGATGGATCTTCGTCCATAGGCCCGTGCAACCGTCTGGGTGGTTCCGCTGCCACAGAACGGATCCAGCACCAGACTGCCCGGGTCAGAGCAAGCCAGGATCACACGCTCCAGATATGCCTCGGGAAGCTGGTTGTGGTGGTGTCGCCGACGCTCGGTGTTGTTGCCTTGCACACGACCCCAATAGGGGCCGTACCAGACGTCCATGGGAACTCGCATGCCCTGGTCGCGGGACTTGGCCATGGTCCGCGCGTCACCGTAGATCGTGGCGCGGTCGGATGGTTCCAGAATGGGGTCCGGGTTCCAGATTCGCTGAGCCGGATCACGCACGAAATAGAGCGCGTGCACCTTGCTCATGATGAAGCTCGTCCGACGGTTCTGTCCGAACCGGAAGTGCCACACGCACCAGTTCATCATGACCAGTCCGCGCCGCTTCAGGTGCATCACGATCTCTGCGGCGGTGTCGTCCGGGATGTTCACCCACAGGCTTCCTCGTGGAGAGAGCAGGCCGATGCAGCCGTCGAGCCAGTCGAAGGTGAATCGCTCGTACGCGTCGCGAGGCATGCCGTCCTTCCACCCCTCGTAGGGCACCTCCCAGTTGAAGGGTGGATCGGCGAAGACCAGGTCGACCTGGCCCTGGTCCGGGAGGCGAGGCAGGACATCACGGCAGTCGCCCACATAGAGGCGCGTGTCCGGAGACGCGTCGTGGTGCGCGCGCTTGGGCCCAGGACCGGCAGGCCGGTGAACAGGCAGCCGGTCACCCATGAGCCGAATGTCCGCCTTGGCCACCTCGGCGGCGGCCTTTCGCTGCACGATCGTGGCTCCGGCAGGGAGCGCGTAGCCGCCCGGACGGTCGAAGCCCGTGGTTCGCTTGCGTTCGGCCATCAAGCCCCCACCGTGCCGAAGATGCGGTCGCCGGCATCGCCCAGGCCCGGGCGGATGTAGGCATTCTCGTCCAGCTGGCGGTCGAGCGCCGCGGTGAACACGGGCACCTCCGGATGCCGGTCGAGCAGCCGCTGGACGCCCTCCGGAGCGGCGACCAGACAGACCATCTGGAGGTCGCGGCAGCCCAGCCTCTTCAGGTGATCGATGGCGTGCTCGGCACTGCCGCCGGTGGCCAGCATGGGATCCACCACCAGCACCGGCCCGTCGGCGATGTCGGTGGGGAACCGGGTGTAGTAGTTGACGGGACGACGGCTCGCTTCGTCGCGCTGGATGCCGATGTGTCCCACACGTGCTTCCGGCAGCACTCGAAGGATGCCGTCGGTCATGCCCAGGCCGGCCCGAAGGATCGGTGCCAACGTGACAGGTTGCGCGAGCACGCGGCCCGTGAAGGATTCGAGCGGCGTCTGGACCGTGCGTGGCCGGGTGGGAAAGCTGCGGGAGAGCTCGAAAACCATCAGTCCCGCGATCTCGTTGAGCAGCGCCCGGAAGTCCTCCGCGGTGGTCGTCGCGTCACGAAGCAGCGTGAGCTTGTGATGGATCAGCGCGTGATCGAAGACGCGCAGGTTGGGAAACCTGGGATCGCTGCTGGGCACGCGCGAAGTGTACGGAGCGCGACGCAGCGGCGCCAGAGCCGTCAGGGCTGGGAGAGCTGGTCGAAGCTCTGCTGATAGCCACGGACGCGCTGTTTCCAGGCCTCGATCTGGCCCTGGAGCTGCTGCTTGTTGGCGACCATCTGGTTGAGCTGGTCCTGGAGTCCCCGAGGATCCAGTCCACCACCCGAGCTGGTGGGCGGCTGCATGGGCATGCCCGGCATGCCGCCGGCGGGCGCGGATCCTTCCGCGGCGCGGGTGCCGGCGATGCGGATGGATCCCACCAGCTGGCCGCCCTCGAAGTAGCTGGTGGTCCACGCGATCTGTCCCTGCTGACTCAGGTCCATCACCGTGGCGAGCTGACGCTTGGCACCCGTGGCGGTCGGGATGTCGCCCACGGACTGCATGGTGAACTGCCGCTGGGCGGGATCCCAGGTGCCCTGCTGCCAGATCATGGCGCTGTCGCGGTCCGTCATGAGCGTGCGCTGGAAGGTGCCCGCCGCCGCGTTGAAGCCAAGACAGTCGAGCTCCTGCAGGACCGCCGAACCGTTGGAGAGCATGGTGTCGCCCATGAGGAACGAACCGTTCATGGCCCACTGCCAGACGCAGCGTCCCTGCAGCTGCATCTCGGACTGGCCCGAAGGACTCACGCTCTGGCCCTTCAGGTCCCACACACCCGCCAGGGTGGAGAGCAGGGCACGAGCCTCCTCCGCCTTGAGCATGGCGGGAGAGGTGGCCGACGCCGGCGCCGCCCCCTGGGGGACGCCGGCGGCATGCGTGGCCAGCAGCGCCGTGGAGGCGACGACGCTGGCGGCCAGGGTGGTGACGATGATTCGTGATCGGGCCATGCCCGCAGCCTACTCGCCGCCACCGCTCACTTGAGCAGGCGCATCAGCGAAGCCTGATGGGTTCGGCCCAGCAGCATGGCCACGGTGGCGGTCCATCCACACTGGTGGCTGGCGCCCAGACCGTGTCCGAGATCCCCGTGGAAGTACTCGAAGAACGAGGGATTGCCCTGGAAGACCGGATCCGTGTCCAGCCGGGGGGTGGCGCCGTGCACCGGCCGCACGCCGTCCTTGCCGGGAAGGAAGATGGAGGAGAGCCGCCTGGAGATGAACTGGGCCACCTCGGCCAGCGACATGTACTGCCCGCTGCCGGTGGGACACTCCACCCGGAAGTCGTCGCCGTAGTAGGTGTGGAAGCGGTAGAGCGACTCGACGATCATGTAGTTCATGGGGAACCACACGGGGCCGCGCCAGTTGGAGTTGCCGCCGAATGCGCTGGTCACGCTCTCGCCAGGCGTGTAGGCCAGGTGCCACCTCTGGCCGTCGATCTCGA
The DNA here is from genome assembly GCA_903861235.1 of uncultured bacterium. Lineage (GTDB taxonomy): Bacteria > Planctomycetota > Phycisphaerae > Phycisphaerales > SM1A02 > SYAC01. Next base: position 3,001 of record CAIOTP010000016.1, read on the forward strand.
GCTCGTAGGGCTTGTCCAGGTGCTCGCGGCTCACGCTGCGGATGCCGAACGGGCTCAGGAACTGTTCCTCGTCCAGCATGCGTCGAAGCAGCGCCTTCATGCGATGGCCGCGCAGAAGGCTCAGCAGGCGCCGCTGGCCCACGCCGGCCACATCCCACCGGGAGATCAGCTTCGCCATGTCCGGCCTGCGGTTCAGGAACCACTGGAAGCGACGGTCCAGGGTGGGCTGTCGCTGCATGTCGTACTCGTCGATCACGGTGCAGGCGAAGAGCGGCGTGTGGCCGACGATGCTCTTCACCTTGAGCGGCATGGTCCGGCCGTCGGGAAGCTCGAGCAGGTCGTAGAAGAACTGGTCCTCCTCGTCCCACAGGTCCACGCCACGGCCGCCCAGGTTGGTGGCCGCCTTGGCGATCTGCAGGAAGTGCTCGAAGCACTTCTCCGCCAGGCTCTGGTAGGGACGGCCGTCGTCGGCCAGCTCCAGGCACATGCGGAGAAGGTCCAGACAGTACTTCGCCACCCAGGCGGTGCCGTCGCTCTGGGTGATGCGGCCACCCATGGGCAGCGGCCGGCTCCGGTCGAAAACGGCGATGTTGTCCAGGCCGAGGAAGCCGCCTTCGAAGACGTTGCGACCGGCGGCGTCCTTGCGGTTCACCCACCAGGTGAAGTCCAGCATGAGCTTGTGCAGGATCTCCGCCAGGAAGTCGTGGTCGTAGGTGCCGGTGCGGAAGCCCTCGATCTGGAAGACGCGATAGGCGCTCCACGCGAGGACGGGCGGGTTCACGTCGTTCAGCGCCCATTCGTAGGCCGGCACCTGTCCCTCGGGGTGCTGCATCCAGGGCTGCACCACCTGCCAGAGCTGACGCTTGGCACGGTCGTGATCGATGACGGCGGTGGCCATGGCCTGGAAGCCCAGATCCCAGTGCGCGAACCACGGGTACTCCCACTTGTCCGGCATGCTCAGGATGGCCTCGGCGTCCATGTGGCGCCAGCGATGGTTGCGGCCCTCCAGACGCTCGGCAGGTGGTGGCGGCTGCGTGGGATCGCCGGCGAGCCAACGATGCACGTCGTACTGGTACCACTGGTAGTTCCACAGCAGGCTCGCGTAGGCGCGGCGCTGCACCAGGAACTCCTCGTCCGTGGCGCCGGGTCGCCGGATCGCGCCGTAGAAGCGGTCGGACTCCCCACGGCGAAGCGTCATCACCGCGTCGAAGTCCTCGAAGGCGTCTCCGGCGGCACCGGCCTTGCGAAGGCGCGCACGCAGGGTCACGCCGCCTCCGGCAGGAACCTCGATCGTCTTCACGAAGGCGGACTTGGTGCCCTCCTCCAGCGGCGGAACGGCGGAGGGCTTGCCCTGCACGATCACCTCGTGGAAGGCGTCCTTGGCGTGGAGTCCGGGGGGATTCGACTCTCCGAAGCAGCGCTCACGGTTGGTCTCGTTCTCGCAGAAGAGCGTGCGGTCGAAGGCGTCGCACTCGAGCACGCGCGTGCCCAGCTCGCGATGTTCGGCGGTGATGGCCCGCTTGCCGCTGAGTCGGAGCAGCGGCCTGGTCGCACCCTCGTCCCATGACCACGTGTTGCGGAACCACGCCTGCAGCAGCACCGTGATGGCGGACGCCTCGGGACCGTTGTTGCGGACAGTGACCTGCCACAGGATGTCCTCGGGGTCGGCCTTGGCCCACTCCACCGTGACGTCGAAGTGCCGCGAGTCCGAGAGAGCCTCGGTGTCGAGCAGTTCGTATTCGGGATCCTGGCGCGTCCGCCGGGCGTTCTCCGCCACCAGATCGTCGTACGGATAGGGCCGCTGCGGATACTTGTAGAGGAAACGGAGGTAGCTGGCCGTGGGCGTGGCGTCCTGATGCCAGTACAGCTCCTTCACGTCCTCGCCGTGATTGCCCTCGGCGTTGTCCAGCCCGAAAAGACGCTCCTTCAGGATGGGATCCTTGCCGTTCCAGAGCGCCAGCCCCAGGCAGAGGCGCTGACGGTCGTCGCAGAACCCCGCCAGGCCGTCCTCGCCCCAGCGGTAGGCGCGGCTGCGGGCCATGTCGTGGGTGAAGTACTTCCAGCTGTTGCCGTCGGCGGAGTAGTCCTCACGGACGGTGCCCCACTGGCGGTCGCTCAGCCACGGACCCCAGCGCCGCCACATGCGACCCTGGCGATCCTCCTTCAGGCGGAGGTGCTCGGGATCGTCCATCGGTGGCACGGCGGGGTCGGGCACGCTCATCCTTCCTCGTCGCGAAGCTTGTTCACCTCGTCGCGGAGCTGGTGCATGATGCGCATCTTGGCGTGGCGGATGGCGGCCTCGCTCATGTCCAGCGCTGCAGCCACGCTCGCGATGGGTTCGCCGCGCACGCCGTAGCGATCGAAGGCCTCGAGCGTCTTGGGCTGCACCGTGGCCTTCACCTTCTCCATGGCCCGGCGGAGCAGGTTCGAGGTCCACTCGTGGTCCCAGGTGGCCTGCAGGCGGTCGTCGTCGCTGGCCGGATCGAACTGCTCGGGGAGTCCGACCGCGGGTCGCTTGCGGCGATGGCGGTCCCGGATGCTGTTGAGCGTGACGGTCTTCAGGTAGCCGCGGAAACGACCTCGGCTGGGGTCGTATTCGAAGCTGTTGGCCTGGCGGAAGAAGCCCAGCATGACGTCCTGCAGGATGTCGTCGACCTCCTGGGGCGGCACGCCGGCGTTGCGAGCGAAGCCGGCGATGACCGAGCCGTAGATGGTCACGAACTCGTTCCAGCCGACCTGTCGGTCCAGCGTGCCGTCGGCGCGGAGCCGCAGCAGCACGCTGGCACGGGTCTTGTAGGGATCGACAGACGCCGGAGCGGAGACCGGAGCATGATGGGACTCGGCGGACTGCGATCCCACGCGCGCCACGAAGGTCCATGGTCCGATCGTGACGAGGTCACGATCATGGAGCTCGACGGATTCCTCGGGCTCCAGGCGCGTCCCGTTCACCAGCGTTCCACCGGAACTTCCCAGGTCGGAGAGGGTGGCCTTGGCACCGTCCCAGGCCAGGCGGGCATGATGGCGGGAGACCCGATCGTGCTCGAGCTTGATGGACGCGTCACTGCCGCGTCCGAGCACGGCTTCGCCCGCGGCACGAAGGATGGGATCTTCACACGCGGGGCCGGAAGACCGCTGAAGCCGGAGGGGAGCGGCAGAGAGGACCTGCATGCGTGCGTTGTATCAGACGGCGTCGCGTCGGCGGCTCAGGGGGCCGGGGTGATCGGATTGATCGGTCCGAGATCGCGGCGAGCGCGATCCAGCTCCAACCTCACGGGATCGGACGCGTCCGAAGCCGCCCGGAGCAGCCGGTCGGCCCGATCGAGGGCGGCTCGGGCAGCGGGCAGGTCGCCCCGCAGGATGTCCACCCGGGCGATCTCGATCAGCACGCGAGCGATCTCGTCGGGATCCTCGGGCACCATCGACTGGGCCTCCTGCAAGGCGGCCTGAGCGGTGTCCTTTGCGGAGGGCGCCTGACCGGACATGCGGAGCGTCTCGGCCTCGGCCATCAGCAGATTCAAGCGGTCCATGGCTGAAGCGTCGTCGGAACTCAGCTGCCGCACACGAGAGAACTCCCGACGGGCTTCCTCCGGTCGGGCCGCACGAAGCCAGAGCCGGCCCAGTGCCGTGCGGACGTCAGCCTCCTGGGCCGGCTGTGCCGCGAGCCGCAGAGCGACCAGGTGACTCGCCTCCGCAAGGATGTCCGCGGCGGTGCGCGGACCGACGTTGGGCGAAGTCACGATCTCGTTGAGCAGGTCCACGATGAACGCATGCGCCTGCTCCACCTGCCGGGCCTGCACTTGCGCCTCGTCGCGCGCCTGGAGCGCCAGATTCCGTTCGTGGTTGGCCCAGAGAAAGCCCGCCAGCGCGGTGATCGCCACCAGCGCGGCGGCGGAGAGCGTGGCGACATTGCGGCGGGCCGAGACCGACCCGCGGTACACCAGCGAGTCCCCGCGGGCCAGCACGGCCTGGCCGGCCAGATGACGATCCAGGTCCTGCGCCAGCTCGAGCGCCGTGGCATAGCGGAGCCGAGGGTCGTCCGCCAGGCAGCGGGCCACGATGGCGTCGAGATCACCCCGAAGGTGCCGACGAAGCGAGCTCACCGTCTCGCCTCGTTCCCGGGCCACCGTCTCACGCTGGTCCGGCGAGAGCACTTCGAGCGCCGAGAGAAGTCCGATCCGGCGATCGCCCAGGTCGCTTCCAGCCAGGAGCCGGCGAAGCAGGATGCCCAGCGCGAACACGTCGCTGCCGGCGGCCGGCGCCACCGTGTGCAGGCGCAGCAGTTCCGGAGGCAGGTAGTCGGGCGTTCCCACCAGGGCCCCGGCGCGCTGGTCGGCGTCGGCGGGCTCGAAGATGGCGTGAGCCACGCCGAAGTCGATCACCTTGACCGAAGCCCGGTCGCCCTGGAAGGCGAGCAGGATGTTCGCGGGCTTCAGGTCCCGATGGACCAGACCGTGCTCGTGGGCATGGTGCACCGCGCGAGCCACCTCGCCCAGCAGGCGCAGACGATCGCACACCGGCATGCGTGCCGCGTCGGCGGCTTCGGTGATGGGTGCGCCCTCCGCCAACTCCATGGTGAACCAGGGGCGTCCGTCGGCGGTCTCGCCGGCCTCGAAGACCTTGACCAGCGCAGGATGATTGAGCAGGGCCAGAAGCCTTCGCTCCTGATCGAAGCGGGCACGCGAAGAGGGATCCAGGCGGTCCGGTCGAAGGATCTTCAACGCCACGGACCGTTTCACGGGTTCGTGCTGCAGCGCCAACCAGACCACACCGAAGCCGCCCTCGCCGAGCACGCTTCGGAGCTCGTAGGGGCCGATCCGCGGCTGCGAGGGGGTCGTCGGCCTGGAGAGCAGCAGCGAACCCAGCGTCGAGGCCTCGGTCGGCAGAAGATCCATGGCCCGTGTCAGCAGTTCGGGCCGGTTGCGCAGCATGCTGCGCAGGGCCGGTCCTCGGCGATCGGGGGGAAGCGGCAGCACGCGCCGGACGGCTTCCTCGGGACGGATCGACTCCGCGGCCATGGGGACATGGTACGGGTGTGGGGGCGTTACCTTCGCGGCATGTCGCAGGAATCGCTCGAGGGCAGGCTGGCGCTGGTGGGAGGAGCCTCGCAGGGCATCGGTCGGGCTTGTGCCATGGAACTGGCCCGCCGCGGCGCACGCGTGGTGGTGTCCGGACGCAACGACGAGGGACTGGCCAAGGTGCTCGGCGAGCTGCCCGCGGTGGCGGGCGGACCGCACGAGACGCTTCTCCAGGATCACGCGGATGCGGCCGCCATGGAACGAGCGGCGGATTCGCTGGTGGCACGCCTGGGCGTCGTGCACGTGTTCGTGGCCAACACCGGCGGTCCGCCGCCAGGATTCCTGGTCGACGCTCCGGCTCAGGACCTGCAGAAGGCGCTGGGGCAGCATCTGGCTGCGGCTCACGGCGTGATGCAGGCGCTGGCACCGGGCATGCGGCAGGCGGGTTTCGGGCGCATCGTGGCCATCACCAGCACCGGCGTGATGGTGCCGCTGCGTGGCCTGGGCGTGAGCAACGTGGTCCGTGCCGCCATGGCCAACTGGGTGCGCACGCTGGCTGGCGAACTGGGCCGATTCGGCATCACCGCCAACATGGTCATGCCGGGTTCCACCCGCACCGGAAGGCTCGAGGCGATCATGCAGGGACGCGCAGCCCGGTCCGGCACCACCGTGGACGAGGTCGAGCGGGAGATGATCTCGCGCATTCCCGCGGGAAGGCTGGGGCGAGCCGAGGAGGTCGCCGCCATGGTGGGCTTCCTGTGCTCGCCGGCAGCCTCCTTCGTGAACGGCGCCATGGTGCCGGTGGATGGCGGCCAGAACGCCATGCAGGGGTAGGCGTCCGTAGCATTCATGCATGCCCTTCAAGACGATCCTGGCGTGCATGCTCGTGCTTCCGCTCCTGGCCTCGACAGGCTGCGCCTCGTCCGCGGCCGGCGCTGGGCCGCGAGGCAACACGTCGCTGGCCGGTCGGTGGGCGGGCAGCTACCTGACGAACAGGGGCGGTGGAGGCACGGCGCGACTGGTGATCGACGAGAAGGGGCAGGTCCGGGGATCCGTCACCGACAGCGTCGGCACGCATGCGGGCCAGGCACCCACGCCGCGCGTGGCGTCGGTGCAGGGTTCGGTGGGGCAGGGCCAGATGAAGCTGGAGATCGCCTGGTCCGGCGGTCGCGTGGAGCGATGCAGCGGACGATGGAGCAACCAGGGCATGGGTTCTCTGGGCGCGAACCTGAAGGGCGAAGACGGCAACGAGATCACCCTGGCGCTGCATGAGCAGGGCGTGCCCGGTCGTCCGCCCTACGGCCAGCCTGCGAAGATGGTGCAGCCGGACTTTCAGAAGCAGTGGACCGGGACCTGGACGGTGAACTGGTTCGACGGCGGCGCGGACTACGGCAGTGGCACGGTCACCATCGCCGCGGACGGCACCATCGACGGTGCCCTGGTGGACGACGCCTTCAACACGGCCGAGTGGAACCAGCCTGTCGGCGCGACCATGAAGGGCAAGGTGGGACCCGACGGAGCCATGACAGCGGGCATCGCATGGAGCACCGGTCGTCCCGGTTGGGGGCTGAAGGGCATGGCACACTTCACGGGACCCGAGAGCTTCCAGGTGCAGTTCACCCCCACAGGCTCGGGCGAAACGGCCGAGCAGGCGATCACCATGACGTTCCATCGGTGAGAGGGACGGGTGTACATATAGGACGTTCTTGAACGTCCTATATGTACACCCGTCCCTGTTAGCGGAGTGAGGAGAGATAGGCCACCACGTCGCGGATCTCGCGGGGCGTGAGCAGCACGCCCATGGCGGGCATGGCGCTGGTGGGACCGAAGCCCTCCGCCACCTTCGCGCCGGGCTCGACCAGACTCTGCAGCAGGCCGATCCGGTCATGGCGAAGGGCCACGCCCTCAAGCGAAGGACCGGCATGTCCGCCTCCGCCCGCCAGAGCGTGGCACCTGAGGCACTGGGCACCCACATGACCGGACACGATCGCCGCGCCTCTCGCCGCATCGCCACCCTCCAGGCAGATCAGGTGTTCCGCCAAGGCGCCACGCGCGGCCTGTCCTTCCTTCCAGACCTTGATCGCTTCGGAGGTGGCCTCGGCCTTGGCGGCGGTTTCCAGGACATCCAGCTGCAGCGCGGGCTCCAGCGTGCCGGCCTGAAGGCCCTCCGCAAGCCGCCGCAGGGCCTTCGCCGCGGCCGCGTCCTTCAGGTGCTGCATCGAGCGGATGGCGGCCTGCCGTTCAGGGAGAGACCCACGCTCCAGGAGACCGTCGATCCTGGCCGAGGCCGCGGCAGGATCGGTCCTGGCGAGCAGTTCGAACGACGCGGCACGCAGACCCGCATCCTGGGCTTCCAGGGTGGATGAAAGCGCGTTCTTCAGCCGGTCACCACCCTCGCGGGCCAGCTGCTGCACGCACGCCAGTCGCTCACGGGGGTCCGCCGAGGCGTCGGTGGCGGTGCGAAGCGCCGCATCCGGGTCCAGCTTCACGCCGGTGCGTGAGGCAAGTTCGAGCGCCTTGGCCCGGACCTTCTCGTCCGGTGCGTTCATGGCCAACGCGGGCAGCCTCGACTCGAGCAACCGCCTCCAGGCGTCCTGGTCGCGGGACTTCGTCTGCAGCGGCAGCACACGCCCAAGGACCGGATCACGCGGCCCCGGGGCGTCCCATTCCGCGAGCGCCTCCATGGCCAGTGCACGGGCCGCCGGCGGTGCGACCGGACTTGCCGCCAGCAGAGCCAGTCGCGACGCCGCGGTCGCGTCGCCCATGCGTCGGTTTGCGCCGATCACGCGTCGCAGCAGCGGGAGGGTCCGAGGATCGGCGGCCCCGAAGCCCGGCACGGCGGGGGCTTCCGGTCCGAAACGGTCGGCCAACGCGGCCAGCTCGGGGAGGGCCGCCGTGATCTCCTCGTCATGGATGGCACGAGCGGCCTCCAGGGTCACCGCGGGTTCGGGATCGGCCAGCAACCGGGCGATCGCCGGGTCCTTCCGCTGCCTCATGGCCAGCAGCGATCCCAGCCGGACCTGCATGAACGCGTCCGCGGCAAGCTCCTGCAGTTTCGCCCGGTCGCCGATGCGAGCCAGCGCCGTGACCGCCGCCTGCCGAAGCCATGGATCGGCGTTCTCGTTCTCCCACAACACGGCGGTCAGTTCCCCCTGAGAGGCGGCATCACCCAGCCGACCGATGGCGGTGCACGCCGCCGCGCGCACACGGGTCGATTCATCCAGCAGAAGCGGACGGAGCGTGGCGGCTGCATCCGCGCATCGAGCGTCGGCCAGGGCGCGGGCCGCCTGCGCACGGATCTCCGCCGACTGATCGGCGCATGCACGGATCAGCGAGGCGCAGGCCTCGCGCGACAGTGGAGCGCGGCTGCCGGTGCGAGCCAGCACCTGCAGGCCCCAGAGGGCGTGCAGGCGGGTTCGTTCCGAAGCGGTCGTGGAGGCGAGCGATGCCGACAGCGCGGCAAGGCCCTCCTGGCCGAGCTGGGCCAGCCTGAGATGGGCGCCTTGCCGAAGCCTTCGATCGGCGTGGTCCAGCATGGCGACCAGTTCGGGCACGGGCCTGCGATCGAATCCCGAAGCGAGGACGCGGCGAGCCTCCTCGGCGGCCGGCTTGGCCATGGCCTCCGGATGCCACACGCGGTAGATGCGTCCCTTGCCGTCGCTCTGCCAACCGTTCCACCAGTCGCTCGCGTACAGGCGGCCGTCGGGGGCGAATTCCACATCCGTGGGCAGGATGTCCTTGATGAAGATCTGGGGGTCCACCAGCTCGTAGCCGGCACCCTTGGGCTTCACGCCGAATCGCCATACCTGGCTGTAGGCGTCACCGCCCAGGAAGTCGCAGATCAGGAATGTGCCGTCGAACTCCGTCGGGAATCCCGTGCCCGGGTAGGCGGTCAGGCCGCTGGGGCCGCTGGTCAGATGGGCCACGGGCGGCGTGACCCACGCGGCCTGCAGCGGGTCCTCCGTGGAGAAGACCTCCCAGAGCCGCTCCTGGTTCCAGGGCCCGCGCTGGTTCTCGCCCTCCAGGGTCTGGAAGGACATCTCCCAGCCGCTCTCGCCTCCGTCGACCAGCAGGCAGATGCGAGCCTTGTCGCCGCCGTCGGAATTGTTGTCCACGGTGAAGAGATCACCCAGGTCGTTGAAGGCCAGTTCCTGCGGATTGCGAAGCCCGCGGCAGTAGACCTCCAGGCCCGAGCCGTCCGGCTCGCAGCGGAACACGGCTCCGGTGCCGGCGGCCTCGAGCAGCGTGCCCTCCCGGGTGCGGACCGAATAGCCCCGATCGCCGATGCTCCAGTAGATGCGCCCGTCCGGACCCTGCACCAGTCCGTGCATGTCGTGGCCCCGAAGGCTGGTCCGCACGCCGAAGCCGGTGAAGAGACGCTCGCGCACCTCGGCCACGCCGTCGCCGTCGCGGTCCACGAAGCGCCACACATGGGGAATGCTGGTCACCCAGATCGCGTCGCCCACCTTCAGCAGACCGGCCGCCGTTCCGTCCAGCGTCTCCCGAAGGTCGCCGGAGAAGTTGTCGCTGCGGTCGGCCTTTCCGTCCCCGTCGGTGTCGCGAAGACGCCGGACGCGGTCGGCCCACTTCTCGTACCACGCCATGCCGCCTTCCTTCTTCGCCTCCCACTTGCGGTAGATGGCAAGGCGATCCTCCACCGTGCGGGCGGCGAGGTCCTCCAGCAGCCAGTAGGGCGAATAGCGATTGTCCTCCACGCCGCGGTCCTGCCGCTCGCTTTCGCACACGAAGAGTGAACCGTCGGGCAGGACCGTGAAGGCGACCGGATCCGGAACCAGCGGCTCGCGTGCCCATTCGTCCCACGCGAAGCCCGCCGGCAGCGTGATGCCGTCCGCCTCCTTCGGGGTTTCCTTCGCGTCGTCTCCCGGATGCGGCGCCAGGGCCAGGAGGAGCGTCAGCAGCCAGGGCATGGTCGGAGTTCTAGCTGAAAAGCAGGAGCAGCGAGCCGATGTCTCCGGCATCCACGGTTCCGCTGCCGTCCAGGTCGCCGGGGCAGGGCGAGCCGCACGGCCCGAACAGCAGGAGCAGCGAGCCGACGTCTCCGGCATCCACGGTTCCGCTGCCGTCCAGGTCGCCCGCAACGGGCTGGCACGCGTCGAGCACTCCGTCCGCGTTCCGGTCCGTGTCGGAGCCGAGATCCACATTGCAGCGATCGGGCAATCCGTCGCCATTGCAGTCGCTGGCCCACAGCACCACGGACGCACCGCCGCTGTCGTTGCCGCTTCGATCGAGCTGCGGATCGCCGATCAGGGCGTAGTCGCCGGCGATGGACGGCGTGCCGCCCATGTAGACCGCGCCCTGCTTGACCCAGTCCGAGCCGTTGTCCACGTAGAGCACCGTGCTTCCGGAGGCGTTCAGATCGAGCCGGTTGCCGACCAGCAGGCGATTGCCGGACATGGCGATCGTGTTGCCGAATCGCGTGTTCGAGAGGCTTCCATTCCGAAGGTCGGCCGTCGCGTACCAGCCGCCGGATCGCCTCCAGGTGAAGACCGCACCGGCCAGGTTGGCGTCACCGAAGCTCCCGACGGCGAGACGATCGTTCTCCAGGGCCACGGCACAGCCGAAACGGGACGCGTAGGTCACGCCGGTGAAGTCCTGCTCCAGCGACCAGGTCGTGCCGGACTTGCGGAACACGTACGCGGCGCCCCGCTCGGTCACGGCATCCCGGGTCTCGAAGGGAGCACCGACCGCGATCGCGTCGCCGTCAACGGCCACGGCGTACCCGAAGCCGGCCGAGGTCCGAGGAGTCGGTGCCGTGATCTGCGTTTCGTACTGGAATTCGCCGCCCGTCCTTCGGAACACGAACACAGATCCCGAACCGGCCAGGCCCGTGGGTCGGTTGCCACGGGAGCCGATCAGCAGCAGTCCGTCGCGATACGCCATGGCGCAGCCGAACAGGTCGCCCGTGGTGGGCACCGGGCACTCGATCGTCTGCACGAGGGTCCACGATCCTTCCACCTGACCGAACACATAGACGCGGCCCGTCGAGATTCCCGAGAGCTTCGCCAGTCCGGCGCTCACCACGAGAAGGTTGTCCGCGAAGACGACCGCGGTGCCGAACTCCGCGTTGGTCGCGGCATCCGGCGCGTACAGCGTGGTGTGTGGCACGAAGGTCTCGCCCGCGCGGGCACGCAATTCCACCCGACCGGCATTGGAGGCGCGGTCGTCGTCGCTCGGCACGCCGACCGCGGCCCAGGCCGCGTTGCAGGCGAGCGCGCGGCCGAACGCGTCGCTCGCCGCGGGCGACGCGTTGGTGATCGTGGAGACGAGTCCACCGGGGCAGAACGCGGTGGCTGCGGGCACGCTGCAGGGCGTGGCGGCAGGCAGCACGCAGGCATCCAGGGCTCCATTGCCGTCGCAGTCGGACCCTTGGCCGTAGGCCACGTCGAGCACATCGATGCGGCCGTTGGCGTTGCAGTCCACCTGCTGCACGGGGCCGCGGTAGCAGCGGAAGCCGCCGATCGTGGGCCAGGTGGCGTTGATGGTGCTCGCGTTGTCGGCCTGATTCGACTGGCCGATCGGGACACCGGTCGGCGTTCCGTCGTAGCTGACCGCCGGGTTGCTGAAGTGATCGATCCGGTTGCCGGGCGCGTAGGCCATCACCGTGCGGAACTGCGTGCCGCTGCGGCCGTTGAATCGCCATCCCACGCTCCAGGGCCAGATCCCGCCACCGGTGCATCCGCCACCGTCACCCACGGCGTGGCAGCAGCCCATGTTGTGGCCCAGCTCGTGGGCGAAGGTCTGCGTAGCCAGACAGCTCCACGCGGTCACGCTGTAGGGAATGCCCTGGGACTCGGGGCCGTTGCTGTACATCAGCCATGCGATGCCGCAGTACTCGCCGTTCTTGCGGATCAGGGCCACCATGTCGGCGCCGATCGTGTCCCGGAGCGGCTGCACCCAGTCCAGGTAGCCGTCACCTCCGTTGCCGAGCGTGTTCAGGTCGCTGGCGAAGTCCCCGCTGACATAGTCGGTCTCAAGCTGCATGAGCAGGTTCAGTCGGGCGGTGATGCCGCTGTTCTGGTACGCGGCGTTGGCCGCCGCCACGGCCGCAGCGATCTGGCCCTGAATGGCGGCAGTGCCGCCCACGTCGTTGCGGGCCTCCACCGTGTAGAGCACCAGCACGTCGATCGGTCGGTTGCTGTCGCAGGCCGCACGCATGACGGCGGGCAGCGAGCCATCCGGGCCGGGCATGGGAGGGAACACGGTCGGGTCGGGTCGGGCCGCCTCGGCGCAAGGCGGCATGCGTTCGGCATCCACAGCCTCGAGCCGCGAGGTGCCGTCGTCCTGGGCCAGGATGCGCCAACGACGCAGGTCGTCGCCCTGCAGGAATCCGCTGAGCTGGCCCTCGCGCCACACCAGCACGCCACTGCCTGCCTCGGGCGCTTCACCCGCCAACCGAGCGGAGATCCAGCCCGATTCATGGACGGTGGTCTCCACCACGCCAAGTCGCTCGCATCCAGGCGGAAGGAGCTCGGCTGGCAGCAGGGAGGCCGAAGCAGCATCCTGGACCGACAGAGCCTCGCCGACCGCGGTCTGGATCGCCTCCACCGCCACCGTTCGGGCGGGCGCCGACGTTCGGTCTGCGGCCTGCGCAGAGGACGAGCCCACCGCCCAGAGGGCGGCGATCAGCGTTCGGGTGGCCAGCGGCGGGTGGGGGATCCGCATGGGAGATCGCACCGTACACCCGCGAGCGTCCGGAACAAGCCACCTTCCTCGATTTGGCTCCAAAAAGGACCCCGGGGATCAGTTTCCGCGGGCTGCCGGGCTCTGCTGCCAGCGCCACGCGTCGCGGCACATGTCCTCCAGCGTCCGCTTCGTCTTCCAGCCCAGCCGGCTCAGGGCGAGCGAAGGGTCCGCGAAGCAGCTGGTCACGTCGCCCGGGCGGCGGTCCTTCATCACGAAGGGCACCTTCACGCCGTTCACGCGCTCGAAGGTCCGGACAAGCTCGAGCACGGAACTGCCATGGCCCGTGCCCAGGTTGACGGCTTCGCAACGCATGGTGTCCAGTTTCTGCAGCGCCGCCAGGTGGCCGGCGGCAAGATCGACCACGTGGATGTAGTCGCGCACACCCGTACCGTCAGGCGTGGGGTAGTCGCCGCCCCACACGCTCAGTTCCTTGAACTGGCCGTTGGCCACCTTCAGCACGAAGGGCATCAGATTGTTCGGGATGCCGTTGGGATCCTCGCCGATCAGGCCGCTCTCGTGAGCGCCCACCGGGTTGAAGTAGCGAAGCAGACAGAGGTGCCACCGGGGGTCCGACGCGGACAGGTCGCACAGCATGCGCTCGATGGCCAGCTTGGTCTGGCCGTACGGGCTGGTGGCCATCAGACGGTGCCGTTCGGTGATCGGCAGCTGCTCGGGCTCGCCGTACACGGTGGCCGAACTGCTGAACACCAACGACCGGACACCGCAGTCCTGCATGGCCTCGAGCATGCGCAACGTGCCGACCACGTTGTTGTCCCAGTACTCCAGCGGCTTCTGCACGGACTCACCCACAGCCTTCAGGCCCGCCAGGTGGACCACCGCGGCGATCCGATGCTCGCGAAGCACCTTCCGCATGAGTTCGCCGTCGCGGATGTCGCCCTTCACGAACTCCACCGGACGGCCCACGATCGTGCGGAGGCGGTCCAGCACCGAGGCCTTGCTGTTGCAGAGGTTGTCCAGGATCACCGGCGTGTGACCGGCGCGGGCCACCTCCACGGCGATGTGGCTGCCGATGAAGCCGGCACCGCCGGTGAGGAGGATGGGGCGGCTCACCGGGAACCATCCTGAGACTCGAACCACTCGATGGTTCGACGGAGTCCGTCCTCGAACCCGGTCTGCGCGACCCAGTCCAGTCGCTGCAAGGCTCGCCCCGCGTCAAGGCATCGACGAGGCTGGCCATCTGGACGGCTGTGATCCCATCGGATCTCTCCCGTGAATTCACAGAGTCGTGCGATCAGGTGCACCAGGTCATGAATCGAGATCTCGCGACCCGTTCCCAGGTT
>CAIOTP010000017.1 GCA_903861235.1 uncultured bacterium
CGCCGCCAAACCCTCCGCAAGCGCGGCCAAGAGCGGCTCCACCTCAGGTTCGAGGAGTTCCAGCGCCAAGACGGCTTCCGCCTCCAAGTCGGCCAAGGAGGACGCCAAGCCCTCGGGCAAGGGTCACACCATCCAGTGCGGCGCCTATCCGCAGGAATCGCAGGCCAAGAAGCGGGCCAAGGACATCTCCGACGAGGCCAAGCGAGCCGGCCTTCCCGCCCCGAAGGTCACCCGGGTGACCGGCCGGGACGGCAAGCGGCTCTGGATCGTCTCGGTCGGCTCCTTCCCCACGCGCGAGGCGGCCAAGAAGGCCCTGGCCAAGCTCAAGGTGGATCACGCCGAGGTGCTGCCGGCCCTGGACTGAGTCAACCCTCGCGGTTGATCAGGAAGGTGGCCGTGCGCTCGAAGTAGGCCATCATGGCCGAACGATGCGGCTCGGGAATGGCCGCATCCTCCAGGGCGCCTCGCATGCACGCCACCCACGCGTGCCGCGCAGCCACATCGATGGCGAAGTTCATGTGCCGCATGCGAAGCCGTGGGTGCCCCTTGCGGGCCGAGTAGTCCTGCGGCCCACCGAAGTACTGGATGAGGAATTCCGCCTGGTTGCGGATGGGCTCCTCCAGGTCCTCGGGGAACATGGGTCGAAGGAACGCGTCGCGGTCGATGCGGGCGTAGAAGGCGCGGGCGATCCGCCAGAACGCTTCCGAACCCAACACGGCATGCAGATCGACCTGCGGGGCGGCGCCGGGGCCCGTCACCCCGCCGATGGGGAGCGGCACATCCCCGCCTGACTTCTGCGGCTCGTTCATGGGCAAGGGATGCTAGCCCCGAAGGCGGCGCTGCATGGCCCCCAGCAGACGCTCGTAGTGCTCGGGCAGGTTGTGCACTGCTGCGCTCACGCGGAACCACCAGCGATCGCTCCACGCCATCACCGGCACCTCGATGCCATCCACCGCGCGAAGATCCGCCTGCAGCGCCTCCACCGAACCGAATCGCCGCAGCGGCTCGGGGACCTGCACCGTGGCCATGCAGGTCAGGCAGGAGCCGTCCAGCGGCGAAGCCGGCTCCACGCCCAGCCCCTCCACCAGCAGCCGGTGCGCCCAGCAGGCCAGATCGTGGTTGTGCCGGAGGATCCGCTCGAACCCGAGGTGCCGCAGGAAGGCCAGGGCCGCGGGAACGGCCAGCCACGCCGAGAAGTCCCGCGTGCCCTGCCAGTCGAACTCCGGCTCGAAGCCCTGCCCAAGATTGTGGCTGATCACGCACGGATGCACCCCGCCACGGTGCGCCTGGGCCACGCGAAGGAACGCGCTCCCGCGAGGCGCCATGACCCACTTGTGCAGGTTGGCGGTGTAGAAGGGCGCAGCCAGGGCCTGCAGGTCGAGGGCCATGCCGCCGGGCGCGTGGGCCCCGTCGGCAAGCAGCAGCACCTCGGGCGGCAGCGCCTGCGCCACGGCCTCCAGAGGAAGTCGCATGCCTGTGACGCTGGTCACATGATCGATCACCGCCAGGCGCGTGCGTGGCGTGACCCCGCCCAGAATCTGCTCGAGCATGCGGGCCTGCCCGGAGCTGGGCACGGAGACGGGGACCACCACCACCTTGGCACCCGTCTCCGCCGCCCGGTGTCGCATGGCCTGCAGCACCGCGTTGTAGACATGGTCGGTGCACAGCAGTTCGTCACCTGGCTGCAACGGCACGGAGCGAAGCACCGCGTTCACCCCCTCCGTGGCGTTGGTCACGAAACCCAGCGCCTCCGCAGGCCCGCCCACGAAGGCCGCCAGCTCGCGCTTCGCCTCACCCAGCAGCGGCGCGATGCGGCGCCCGATCAACTCGATGGGATCCGCCTCGAGCCGCTCACGCCAGGCGTCCTGCGCCGCCTGCACGCATCGTGGCACCGAGCCGAACGAGCCGTGGTTGAGGAAGACCACGTCCGGTCGATGGCGAAACTCGGCCCGCACCTCGGGCGGAAACGGTTCAGGCGTTCGGGTTCCAACGGCCATGCAGGGCACCCTAACCGCAATTGCAGCCGGGAAATCGGGTCTTTACCGGTCGCCTTCCGTTCGGCTAACATTCACCGAACAACTTCTCAAGCGGCTTCTGGCCGGCGTCCGATCCACCTCGCGACTGATCGAACGACCCGAGCCCCAGGAGCCACCATGATCCGCAACCCCATCAGCCCCCTCCGTGTCCGTCACCGACATGCCCAAGCCCCCTGGAACACCGAAGCGCCCCTGGTGTGCACCGGACCCGGCGGCGACTTCACCACGCGGTATCACGCGGTGGGCGGCGGACTGGTCGCGGTGGACGGATCCACGCCAGCGGCCTCCCGCCCCGTGCGACAGCGTGTCGACTGGATCGAGAGGCTGCTGGGCATCCGTCGTTGGCGCCTCTTCGCCGCACCTTCGTCCTCTCCATCACGGGCCGGACTTTCGCGCCACGGGCGCGGTCCGGCCGATCTTGCCCTTGCCAGGAACCTGAACCATGTCGATGACCTTGACCCCGCAGCAGATCCGCATCTTCAGACTCGTCCGCGACTGGCGGAACACCCGTGGCTATTCCCCCACCATGCAGGAGCTCGCCGACGAGCTGGGCATCAGCAAGGTGACCGTGTTCGAGCACGTGGAGGCGCTCGTGGAGAAGGGCGCACTCGTCCGCCGACCGAACAAGGCTCGCTCTTTGGCGATTGCCGATGAGGCGGCCCTGCCCGACGAACAGGCTCGCGCCGGCGCCCTGCCGCTGATCGGGCGCATCGCCGCCGGTCACCCGGTGGAGAAGTACGAGCAGCAGGAGACGCTGCACCTGGAGACCATCTTCGGCCCCCGCCGCGGCCAGCGCGGCAACCTCTTCGCGCTGCAGGTGGACGGCATGAGCATGCGCGACGAGGGCATCCTGGACGGCGACTACGTGATCGTGGAGCAGAGGAACGTGGCCCGCAACGGCGAGCGCGTGGTGGCGCTGCTGCCCAACGGGGAGACCACCCTGAAGACCTTCTTCCGCGAGAAGGGTCACATCCGCCTGCAGCCGGCCAATCCCGAGTTCGAACCGATCATCGTGGACGATTGCGCCATCCAGGGCGTGATCGTGGGCGTGCTTCGCCGCTACGAAGGCTGAGACTCAGGCCAGCAGCGCCTGCACCACGGCGCCCGCATCTTCGCCGGCGGCCACACGGCGCACCAGCGAAGAACCCACGATGGCGGCATCCGCGTGCCGGCACACCGCCTTCACATGGGCCGCCGTGCTGATGCCGAAGCCCACCGCCAACGGCAGTTCCGTCCGCCTCCGGACGCGGTCCACCACCTCGGCCACCTCGGGCGCCTCCTGTCGCTCACCGGTGATGCCCGCCCGCGCCAGCAGATAGACGAAGCCTCGGCATCGGGCGAGCAGCCGCTTCAGCCGATCGTCCGTGGTGGTGGGCGCCACCAGCATGGCGAAGGCCATGTCGTGACGCTCCGCCTCCCGAAACAGGGGTTCCACGGCCTCCAGATCGGCGTCTGGCACGATCAGGCCGTCGAAGCCAGCCTCGGCCAGAGCCTTCACGAACCCTGGACCGCCGCAGCGATCCACGATGCTCACGCTGACCATGGCCACCAGGCCCATGTCCAGACCAGCCCGGGCCTGCCGCACCACGTCCATGACCCGCTCCGGCGTCACGCCCCGCTGGAGAGCGCGGTGCATGGCCTCGGCGATCACCGGGCCGTCGGCGATCGGGTCGGAGAAGGGAATCCCCACCTCCACGATGGCCGCGCCCGCCCGCTGCATGGACTGCAGGGTGCCGGGCAGCGACTCCAGCGACGGATCCCCCGCCACCACGAAGGGCATGAGGGGCTTGCGGCCGCCGGAGCGGCTCTGGGCGAAGATGCGATCGATGCGGCCCATCGCGGAGATGCTAGCCGTTGGCGATAGGCTGTCCGCGCCGCGGCCTGGTAGCTCAGCGGATAGAGCGTCCGACTCATAATCGGAGAGACCTCGGTTCGAATCCGAGCCAGGCTATTGACGAACTCCCGGCATGGTCCCCTCTCCAGCGTGGATGCGCCGATGGCTGCAGGCGGCCGGCGCCTACAACCTGCTCTGGGGCGCGGTGGTGGTGCTGGCGCCGGACCTTCCGCTCCGTCTGGCGGACATGCCGCCGCTGGCCGAACCCGGCCGGGCCATCTGGCAATGCCTGGGCATGGTGATCGGCGTGTACGGCGTGGGCTACCTCTGCGCGGCACGAGATCCGCTGCGTCACTGGCCCATCGTGCTGGTGGGCATGCTGGGGAAGGTCTTCGGGCCCATCGGCTTCGCGTGGTCCGCCTCCCGAGGAGCCATTCCCTGGCACTTCGGCTTCACCATCCTGACCAACGACCTGCTCTGGTGGCTGCCCTTCGGCGGGATCCTGCTGGCGGCTCGCCGGGCTTCCCGGTCCGCTTGAACTCCGCCGGATCGGGTCCATACTGAACCGCATGCGAAGCGCCCTCCTTCTCGCCCTGCCGCTGATCGCCGCCTGCACCACCGTGGAGGGCACCGGTCGAAAGCAGGTCAACTTCTACTCCCGCGAGGACGAGGCGGCCCTGGGCCGCGAGGCCTACGAGGAGGAACTGAAGGGCGCCACGATCCTGCCGGACACCGATCCGCGGACGCAGCGCGTTCGGGCCATCGGCAAGCGGATCGAGGCCGCCGCAAGGCAGCGACAGCCCGGCATGTCCGGCCGCATGCAGTGGACCTGGACCGTGGTGGACGACCCGAAGGTGATCAACGCATGGATGGTGCCGGGCGGCCGCGCGGCCGTGTACACCGGCATGATCGACTTCGTGAAGAGCGACGACGAACTGGCCGTGATCCTGGGGCACGAGGCTTCCCACGCGATCGCGCGGCACGGCACCGAACGGATGAGCCAGGGCTTGCTGGTGGGCGCCGGCGTGGCCGCCACCGGCGCCGCCACGGGCAGCGGGGCCGCGCAGGAAGGTGCGGCCATGGCGGCGGACCTGCTGATCAACCTGCCGCACAGCCGGGACCAGGAGATCGAGGCCGACGAGATGGGCCTGATGACCGCGGCCCAGGCGGGCTACGACCCACGGAGCGCCATCGAGCTGTGGCGGCGGATGCAGAGCCGCGGCGGAGGACCGCCGGAGTTCCTGAGCACCCACCCCAGCGAAGGCACCCGCATCGAGCGCCTGCAGGCCCTCATGCCCCAGGCGTACGAGCTCTACAAGCGTTCTCTCGGGAGCGCCGCCGCCGCGCCAGCGACCAACGCAGCCTCGCCGCGTTCCCGATGACGCTGAGATCGCTCAGGGCCATGGCCGCGGCCGCGATCGCAGGACCATGGGCGCCCAGCAGCGCGAACGCGGCCGCCGGACTGGCCAGCGCGTTGTAGACGAACGCCAGAAACAGGTTCTGGCGGATGCAGGACAGCGTGCCTCGCCCCACCGTCACCAGGTCCACCAGCGAACGCAGTCGGCCGCCCACCAGCACCGCTCCTGCGCTCTCTCCCGCCACCGCCACGCCGCTGCCCATGGCCACGCCCAGGCCGCTGGCCGCCAACGCGGAGGCGTCGTTCACGCCGTCGCCCACCATGGCCGCCAGCGGGCCGGCGGCCTGGACGCTCGCCGCCTTCTCGGCGGGACTGAGCCGTGCCTTCACGCGGGACGGATGAAGACCCACCGCCGCCGCCACGCGAGCCGCCTCGCTCTCTCGGTCGCCCGAGAGCATGCCCACGCCCAGTCCGAGTCCGCGCAGCTCGGTCACCACGTCGGCGGCTTCGGGCCGCACCTGATCGGACAGGTGGAGCCGCAACGCAGGCCGACCGTCGACCAGCACCAGGCAGCTGGCCTGCTCGTCGCGGGTCACCTGCACCCGCCGCCCCTCCACCGTGCCCTGCACACCCGAGCCCGGATGCGCCACGAAGTCCTGCACCGGCGGCAAGGACGCACCGCCCGCCGCCCGCACCAGAGCCTGGGCGAACGGATGTTCGCTGGCTCGCTCCACGGCCGCGGCCAGCCGAAGCGCCGCGGCGGACTCGAAGCCCTGCTCCGGCTCCATGCGATCCACCACCGGCGCCCCCTGCGTGAGCGTGCCGGTCTTGTCGAACCAGATCTCCCGGATGCGACCGGCTCGCTCGAGCGCCGTGGCGTCCTTCACCAGCACGCCGCAGCGGCTGGCCTCGCCGGCGCCCACCATGACGGCCATGGGAGTGGCCAGACCCAGCGCACAGGGGCAGCTGATGATCAGCACGCTCGTGGCCGCCAGCAGCCCCGTGCTCCAGGAACCCGCGAGTCCCCAGCCCAGCACGGTCGATGCCGCCACCAGCAGCACCACGGGCACGAAGACCCCCGCCACACGATCGGCCAGGGCCTGGATGGGGGCGCGGCTGGACTGGGCTCGCTGCACCTGTAGGGCCACGCGCACCAGCGACGTGTCGCGACCGTCCACGCCGGACCGCACCACCAGCTCGCCATCCAGGCTCAAGGTGCCGGCGGACACGCCAGCACCAGGACCCACCGGAAGGGGCAGACTCTCGCCGCTCACCACCGAAGCGTCCACCTGAGCGCGGCCACGCTGCACCACGCCGTCGACCGGCACGCGACCGCCCGGCGCCACACGGACCAGGTCGCCGGGACGAACATCGACCAGCGGCATCCCGCGCCAGCCTTCGCCTTCGGCGCGCTCCACGCGTTCGGGCTGCAGTTCCAGGAGTTCGCGGACCGCGTCTCCGGCACGAGCCGACGCCGCCGACTCCATCCAGTGCCCCACGCTGATGATCGCCAGCAGCGCCGCGGCCTCGCTGAACCAGGTCGGGTGATCCAGCCAGAGTCCCTGCTGCTGGGCGACGAAGGTGACGGCGCTGGTGGCCCAGGCGGTGGTCGCGCCCATGGCGATGAGCACGTCCATGTTCGTCCGCCCGCGGCGCAACACGGCCCAGGCGCTTCGCCAGAAGCCCGAGCCGACCAGCAGCATGGCCAAGGTGCTGCCCACCATCATGAAGGTGTCGACGCCGCCGCCGTGATCGTGTCGCGTGGCCGCCACCGCGTGCGTGACCTCGAGCGGGATCCAGATGCCAAGCCCGACCAGCGCACGCCGACGCCACGTGAGCCAGAGTCGCCGCTGCCGCGCCTCCGTCTCGGATCGCAGCGTGCGAGGGTCGTCGAAATTCCGCACCGCCTCCGCCCGGTAACCGGCGGACTCGACCGCGGAGACCAGTCCACCCTCCGCCGCCGATCCCTGCACCATCGCCAGTCCCGCTGCATGGTCCACATCGGCCTTGTGAACCCCTGGAACCCGCTCGAGCGCCATGCGGACGGCCTGGGCGCACCCCGCGCATTCCATGCCCGAGACGCGAAGCGTTCGGGTGGTGACGGCTGCGTCCATGACGAAATGCTAGGGATTCCCGGCACAGAGCCCCAGGCACGCTATTCTTGACGCGATGCAGGCTCCCGTCCGAACGTCCACCCTGGCCACCGCCGCCGTGCTGGCGCTGGCCATGGCGCTGACGGTGTCCGCCGCCATGCTGGCGGGCGGGAATGCAGGACCGGCATGTTCCTCGAGCTGTCGGGTGGCGCTGGTCGCCGATCGGACCCTGGAATTTGCCCCCGCCCGGACGGACGCCCGGCTGCCGGTCTCCGGCCCCTGCCGGGTCAGCTCGGCCCTGAACGCCGATCTCGCTCCGGCCCACGCGGCCCCCGCCGCCTGGCGCTCGCTGGACATGCCGCCTCCGGCGCGCTGAACCACCCGGTTCGCGTTCGGCTTCCAGCACCTCTCATTCGACATCCGACTTCCGCCGCGCGGCGCGCGGCTCCAGGAGCACTCCCATGGGCGTCCCCATCTTCGGTTCACTGGCCCGCAGCATCTTCGGCACCCGCAACCAGCGCATGGTCAAGCGCTTCCTCCGAGTGGTGGCCGCCGTCAACCGGCTCGAGCCCGCCATGCGGGCGCTCACGGATCAGGAGCTTCGCGATCGCACCGCGGAGTTCAGGCGGCGCATCAAGGCGGGAGAGAAGTCCCTCGATCTGATGCCCGAGGTGCTCGCGGTGGCCCGCGAGGCCATGGATCGCGCGGTGGGCATCCGCAACATCTTCAATCCCGACGCCGGCTTCGACCCCTCCAGGCTGCCCGCCGAGGCGCGGGCCCTCTACGACGCCACCAGGGCCACCATCGAAGCCACGCCGGCCGCGGAGCCCGTGGAGGCCTTCCTGGGCGCCTCGGCCCCGGTGCCCGCCTGGCACTTCGTGGACATTCCCCCGGCGCTCTACGAGGCCGTGCGCACGCTCCACCCGCAGAGCAAGCCCCCCTTCCGAGCCCGCCCGTTCGATGTGCAGATCATCGGCGGCGTGGTGCTGAGCGAAGGCCGCATCGCCGAGATGAAGACCGGCGAGGGCAAGACCATCGTGGGCCCGCTGGCGTGCTATCTGGCCTGCTGCGAAGGCAAGCAGGTGCATGTGGTGACCGTGAACGACTACCTGGTGCAGCGCGACCGCGACTGGACCTTCCCGTTCTTCCGCGCGCTGGGACTGACCGTGGGCGCCATCCACCCCATGCACATGCAGGGGCACGAGGGCAAGCGGGCGGCCTACCGCTGCGACGTGGTCTACGGCACCACGGCGGAGTTCGGCTTCGACTACCTGCGCGACAACATGAAGCAGCGCGTGGAGGACCAGGTGCAGCGGCGGCGCGACTTCGCCATCGTGGACGAGGTCGACAGCATCCTCATCGACGAGGCACGGACGCCGCTGATCATCAGCGGCCTGGCCGAGCGTGCCAAGCCCCGCTACGAGCTGGCCGACCGCATTGCGCGGGAGCTGGTGGAGCGGCAGAAGCCCTGGACCACCGCGGACGAGCAGGTGCAGGCCTGCCGCGTGGAGATCAGCTCGCTCGAGGGCGACATCCGCAACGCTCGCGACCGCGCCCGCATCCCGGACATGCGGAAGGCCATGCAGGCCGCCCGCGGCCGCCTGCCCGAGCTGGAGAAGGCCCGTGACCGGCACACCCAGTTCTTCGAGGTGGAGCTGGACAAGAAGAAGGCGGTCCTCACGCACGACGGCATCGGCGAGGCGCAGCGCATCGCCGGCGTGGGCAGCTTCTACGTGGGCGAGAACATCGACATGCCCCACCTGCTGGAGCAGTCGATCCGTGCCCACGTGGTCTACCAGCGCGATCGCGACTACGTGGTGGCCCCCGACGAGGACGGCCAGACCGGCGTGGTGATCGTGGACCAGAACACCGGCCGCAAGATGGTGGGCCGACAGTGGAGCGACGGCCTGCATCAGGCCGTGGAGGCCAAGGAAGGCGTGCGGATCAA
>CAIOTP010000018.1 GCA_903861235.1 uncultured bacterium
AGCCGCATTGTCGGCACCAGCACCCAGGTTCAGGGTGGTGGTGAACGCGGACTGCTGGGGGATGCTGGCACTCCACGCCGACACGCCACCCGCGACCGTGGTGTTCACGATCGGTGCGAACGAAGCCAGCACGGTGGTGAAGGCGCCGCCATTCACGCTCATCTCCACCGCCCAGGAGGCGGGGCCCGTGCTGCTTCGGGTCATGTCGAACGCGAAGCTGACGCCCGAATAGCCGCTGGTGATGAACTTGGCCTGGTAGTAGTCGCCGGCCTTCCATACGTTGCTGCTGAACGCGTACGGGCTGCCGTTTCCGGCGGGGGCCGTGTAGGACGTCTGATTCGAACCCGAGCTGGCGAGCTGGTGGGTGCTGCTGAGCTCCCAACCGGCCTGAAGCTTGGCGGCGCCGGTGTCGGCGCGGCCAGCCAGGGAGGGATCCCAGGTGGTTCCGCCCGCGTTCGGATTCGCGTTGAAGGTGCCGTCGCTGTTCACGGCGAGCGGGGCCTTGTAGAACGTGCCGGTCGGCACGTTGCCGGTGCCGGTGGGGAAGGCGCACGGGATGGTCCAGCCACCCATGAGATCGGCGTTCGCAGCCGAGGCGAAAGCCGCGGCAGCAACGGCCACGACGGCCGAAAGACGGTTCAGGGACATCAGATTTGGCTCCGAAAAGGGGGAAACGGAGAGAAAGGGAGAACGGAATGGCGGCGCAGACAGGGAAGCCGCCGGCGACAACATAACCCAAAGCGAAATAGGGGCAAAAGTTGGTTTGCAAAATGGTGCGAATTGGGGAATATTGGGTGGATGAGCCCCTCGTCAGGACAGAGTGCCGTTTTTGGCCTGGTTTTGGCCCTGACGGGTCAAGCCCTGGCCCAGTCGGAGCTCATGCTGGTGGTCGATTCGGGCAAGGATCGGATCTGTGCCTTCAACCCCGCCGACGGCACCACCTCCAACCTGAATTTCGTGCCTGACGACGACCGGATGACCAGCCCGATCGAGGTCGTGGCCACCCCCTGGGGCACCCTGCTGGTGTCGGATGCCGGCAGCGTGGCCCGCAGCAGCACCACTCAGGAGGTCGTCTATGTGGACGACGCCATCCTGGAATACGGCTTCAACGGTCAGTTCATCCGCAAGGTGGTCGGCGGACTGGATGTGACCGGCGGCGTGATCAAGGGCGTGGGCGAGGGCTTCTCGGGACTCTGCGTGGTGGGCTCCACCATCTACTTCTCCTACTGCGACTCCGCGGGTGGCGTGGATCCGCCACCCATGCCCGGCAACCAGAACGCCATCTGGCGGGTGGAGGCGGACGGCACCGGTCTTCAGTCCGTGTGCACCGCCCTGACCAATCCGGCGTTGGGCGTGGTGCGGGACATCGTGGAGTTCAACGGCGACTTCCTGGTCACCGACAGCGATGGTGACGACATCGAGCTGGTGCAGGTGAACGGCTGCAGCACGGGCGCCGCTTCGTGGCACAACTCCAACGGCACGAACGGCATCAACTTTCCGCGACAGATCATGCTGCTTCCCGACGGTGTCGGCGAGATCTTTCCCGATGCTCGCGTGGCCGTGGGGGGCTTCTCCGCGCCTGCGGGCATCTACGTGTACGACGCGTCGGGCAACGAACTTTTCCCGTA
The DNA here is from genome assembly GCA_903861235.1 of uncultured bacterium. Classification (GTDB taxonomy): domain Bacteria; phylum Planctomycetota; class Phycisphaerae; order Phycisphaerales; family SM1A02; genus SYAC01. Next base: position 1,629 of record CAIOTP010000018.1, read on the forward strand.
TTCGGTTCCGGGGCCACGCGGTCTGGGACAGCTGGACAACGGAGAGTGGATCTACACCGGTGGCACGCAGATCCGAGCCATGAACCCGGCCACGGGCGTGGATCGTCAGGTGCTCAATCTTTCGGGGAGCAGTTTCTTCTATGTCACGCGGGTCGCGTTGGCACCCCCGTGCCCGGCGGACCTGGACAGCAGCGGCACGGTGGATGCGGGTGACATCGGCAGCCTGCTGATCCTTTTCGGCGACTGCCCCGGAAGCGTCCCGGGTTGCGCGGGTGACCTGGACAGCAGCGGTGCGGTGGATGCGGGTGACATCGGCAGCATGCTGATCCTGTTCGGCCCCTGTTCCTGAGCCGGCTCGCGGCGGCGTTGTGAACCCGGGGGGTTTGGGATATCGTCCGCCCCTCCTGCGGGGGGACAATCTGGGCGGATACTCAAGTGGCCAACGAGGGCAGACTGTAAATCTGCTGG
>CAIOTP010000019.1 GCA_903861235.1 uncultured bacterium
ATCAGCCTTCTGGTCAGCGGCATCGGCATCATGAACATCATGCTGGTGAGCGTGAGCGAGCGGACCCGTGAGATCGGCCTGCGCAAGGCCGTGGGCGCCACGCCCACCGCCATCCTGCTCCAGTTCCTGCTGGAGGCGGTGACGCTCTGCCTGACCGGTGGACTGGTGGGCGTGCTCATCGGTCAGGCGTTCGCGCTGGCGGTCAGCAGCATTCCTGGCGCGCGCCTGGAGAACGCCAGCGTGCCCGCGTGGGCGGTCGCGCTGGCCTTCGTGTTCAGCGCCGCGGTGGGCGTGATCTTCGGCATGTTCCCGGCCATCAAGGCCTCCCGACTCGATCCGATCGAGGCGTTGCGACATGAGTGACTGGCGGGCCTGGAGATGGGTGGTGGCGCTGGTCCTGGCCGGGTGCCAGGGATCGCTCTTCGAGGACGCCATGACGCCGCCGACCGCGTCCAAGCAGCGACTTCACGAGGTGGGCACGTTCGATCCGGTGCAGGAGAGCACGGTGGAACCCCGGCCCCTGGCCGAGGCCAGCCGCGACCTGACCGCGGACCGCCTGCCGGGACAGAAGCCTCCGCCTTCGGTGCAGATGACGCTGGCGGAATGCCGCGCCCGAGCCCTGCAGCGGAACCTTGACCTGCGGGTCCAGCTCTTCGCTCCGTCCATCGCCGACGCGGCGGTGGGGGTGGAGATGGCGAAGTTCGAGAACAGCATCTTCGCCAACTACAACCGCAACGACCAGAACCTGGTGACGAACCTGCTGGGCGACGGCGCAGGAGCCACCGACACGGCCGAGCTGGGTCTGACCATGCCCCTGGCCACCGGCGGCACGATCAACCTGTCGGGCGAGTCGCTGATCGCGGAGAGCGACCTGGTGAACGGGCTTCCAGGCAACCAGGACAATCAGGGTGGCCTTCAGTTCTCCATGTCCCAGCCGATCCTCCGGGGAGCGGGGGTGGAGGCCAACACGGCCAGCATCCGCGTGGCCAAGCTCACCAGCCAGATCGCGGACGCCCGCACCAAGCTGGAGGCCATCCGCGTGCTGGCGAACGTGGACCGGGCCTACTGGAACCTGTACGCGGCCGTGCGCGAGCTGGAAGTCCGGCAGCAGCAGTACGAGCTGGCGCTGGTGCAGCTGGAACTGGCTCGACGCCTGGTCCGGGCGGGCCAGACCGCCGAGGTGGAGGTGATCCGTGCCGAGAGCGGCGTGGGCAGCACGCTGGAATCGATCATCGTGGCGGACAACGCGGTGCGACTTCGGCAGCGTGACCTGAAGCGGATCATGAACGATCCGGACCTGCCGATCGACGCCCCGACGTACGTGTCCATCACCACGCCGCCCAGCCCGGTGTCGTTCAAGTTCGATCCGGAGGAGCTGTCGCGCAAGGCGATCGACAATCGCATGGAGATGCTCGAGCTGGAGCTGCAGCTCTCGATCGACGCGAACAACATCGACCTGGCGCGGAACCAGGCGCTGCCGCTGTTCACGGTGGACTACACCTACCAGTACTTCGGCTACGGCAGCAGCTTCAGCCAGTCGTGGAGTTCGCTGGGCGACGCGGACCAGTACTCGGTGAGCGCCACTGCCCGCATTCCGCTGGGCAACGAGGCGGCCAAGAACCGCGTCCAGAGCGCCATCCTGACCCGCCTGCAGCGACTGGCCACGCGCGACCAGCGGCGTCTGGCGATCCGGCAGGAGGTGCTGAACGCCATGGACAACCTGGAGAACGCGTGGCGGCGCATCCTGGCGGCGAGGCTGGACACGGCGCTGGCCGGCCGCTCCTATGAGGCGGAGAAGCGGCAGTTCGACGTGGGTCTGCGGACCAGCATCGAGGTGCTCAACGCGGCAACGCGGCTGGGCGACGCCCAGAGCCGCGAGGTGCGCGCGCTGGCGAGCTGGCAGATTTCGCTGGTCGACCTGGCCTTCGCCACCGGCACCCAGCTGGGGCAGGCGCGCATCGACTGGAGCGAGGTGCTGCCTTCGCCGAGTGCGCGTGACGCCGTGCAGGGCATCGGTGCCTGGGGCCTGAACGACGGCAGCGTGGCGGGCAACCAGCCCGATCTGTCCGTGGTGCGACCGCTGAGCGAGGATGAACTGAAGGCGCTCGAGATGCCGGAGATCGGACCGCCCGAGGCGCCCTCCAAGGGACTGGGCACCAAGCCGACCGACAAGCCCATGGGACCGCAGCGCGCACCGCCGGCCCCTGATCTTGGGGTGCCTCAGCTCAAGGGGGTCGGTGGTCCCGATGCGCCGCGATCCGTGCCCGGCACAGCTCCGCCCGCTGCGGCGGGACCCGCGCCCGACGCGGCTCCTGCGGTGCCGCCCGCCCCCAAGACCACCTGAGTGGGTCGACTTCAGTTGGGCTTGAAGCGCCAGTCGCGGGCATCCGCCTGATCCGCCCATCGCCGCATGTCGCGGAGTTCGTCCACCGGCACCAGTTCCACCGAGCCGTTCGCGTTGGCCACGGAGGCCTGGCCACTCCATCGAGCACTCAGGTTGCCGAACGAAGTGGCGAGCAGGGGGTCGTAGGCCGAGGCCCACTGCGGTCCCAGCCACTGCGGGCTCTCCAGGCGGAAGTAGCCCTCGCGGACCGAGCCGCTGGCGCACGCATCCTGGTTGGTGCGGCTGGAGGCGAAGACCACCAGCCGCTCCGGATGGCGGACGGATCCCAGGCGCGAGGCGTAGAAGTTGCGGAAGGGATTGGGTCGGCCGCCCACGGTCTCGGGCATGAATCCGTAGCGCTCCTGGTCGCCTCCCACCCACATGCCGTTCATGCCGAAGGCTGGATAGAGGCTGGTGAAGTAGAGCCGCTTCATCAGGTCGCCTTCGCTGCAGGTGTCCACCTGCCAGGCCTCCGAAGACACGGCCAACGGCTGGATCTGGTGGTCCAGGTAGCGCGAGATGCGATGCGGCCAGCGTGCCACCACGCCTCGCTGGGTGCCGAACACGGTCTCAGGGATCGGCTGTCCGTCCTCGTGGAAGGCGGGCAGCGTGTTCAAGGGCGGCAGTCCGTAGACAGCCGGAAGGAGCCACCCACGCTGGTCGGTGGCGTAGAGCGTCCATGCCGAGGCCAGGCCTCGCAGGGCGGCCAGCTCCCGAATGGAACCGGCACGGTTTCGAAGGCTGGAGAGCCCGGGAACCGCCAGGGCCAGCAGCAGGGCGATCACGGCCACCACCACGAGCACCTCCACCAGGGAGAGGCCCTTTCGCCGGTGAAAATGGGGTGAAAGCCTTGGAATGGCCAAGCCAAGCAGTATAGGGTGGTGGCCCATGCGGTTCCTCGTCCCCGCCATGCTCATGCTTCTGATGCCCGCCCTGGCCGCCTCGGCGCAGGTGGTGGATGGTGCGTGGTCCGCCCCCTCGGCGGATCGCTGGATGTACCCGTTCAATTCGAGCCCGGGCACCCGTCAGGTCATGAGCGTGTTCGGCAGCGACCGGGAAGTCCCCAGCCAGTTCGACGCACGCGACGGCCAGATCCTGCTCGCGTTCGACACCGCGGACCAGATGCCGGATGGTGACGCCGCGCTGGATCTGGTGGTGATCCAGGCGGAGGTGACGCTGCAGGTGCAGAACGACCAGGTGTTCCGTCACGATTCCACCCCCGATCTCTGGACCGACTTTCTCCCCGCCTCCGATCCCCGTCGCACGCTGGACACGGATGCGGGACAGCCGGTGGAGCTGGCGGCCGTGGGTTTCCGCAACGGCTGGAACGCGGTGAGCTTCCAGGAGACCTCGCCCTTCACCTCGGCGCCGGGATCCGTGCTCGCGCCGCTCATGCGGAACGCGTTCGCCGCCCAGCTGGACGTGCAGGGTGCGCCCACGGACATCTCGAACAATCCCAGGCTCGGATTCCAGGCCAGCACGCTGGCGGTGGGGCGGGTGGATGGTCTGTCCGAAGGCGCGCTGGTGCCGGAGGGAAGCGTCATGCGCTTTCAGCTGGACCTGACCCGGCCCGGTGTGCAGGCCTATCTGAAGGAGGGCCTTCGACAAGGCCGTGTGTGGTTCAGCGTGAGCAGCCTGACGCTGGTGCAGCAGCAGGCCGGCGCCTTCCCCGCCTTCTACGCTCGCGAGAACGCGCTGGTGCAGCTGGGCCTGGCCCAGGCCGCATCGCTGCGACTGCAGGTGGAGGCTGGTGCCGCCTGTGATGCGGCGGACCTGGACTGCAGCGGCTCGGTGGATGCCGCGGACATCGGTTCGCTGCTGACGCTCTTCGGTGACTGTCCGCAGGGTGGTGCGGCATGCCCCGGCGATCTGGACGAGAGCGGCTCGGTGGACGCCGCCGACATCGGGGCGCTGCTGATCAGGTTCGGCTGAGTCGGCAGGCCGATCGGGCCGCCGCCCATGCCAGGAGCCGCAGTTCGGCGGCCAGCACGCTCGCGGTGGAGGTCTCGAGCACCAGCGCGGCCTCGGCACGGTTCAGGCCGTCCGCCCACCGCAACTGCATGACCAGGCGATCGAAGCGGGGGAGGGCTGATGCCTCGCGAAGCATGCGGGCGTCGGCCGGCAGGTCTTCCATGACCAAGGTTGCCATGCGGGCATTTTGGCGCAGTTCCGGATCGGCTGCAAGGGCCGATTCGGGCGCCATCCGCGACATTCAGGCCGCCAGCGCGGGCTCCTGGTGCACCATCCGCACGAAGGTCTCGGCCAGGCGAGGGTCGAACTGCCGCCCGGATCCCTGCTGGATCTCGCGGAGCGAGTCCTCGGCGCAGAGCGCCTTGCGGTAGGGCCGATCACGACGCATGGCGTCGAAGCTGTCCACGATGGCCATGAGACGCGCCATGCGGGGAATGCGCTCGCCGGAAAGCCGGTGAGGGTAACCCTGCCCATCCCATCGCTCGTGATGCCACAGCACCGAGGGCACGGCATGTTCCAGGCCACCCACACCCTCCAGGATCCGCTGGCCGATTTCGGGATGCATGTTCACCAGTGCCCGCTCCTCCTGGTCCAAGGGGCCGGGCTTGTGGAGCACATGCCCGGGCACGCCGAGCTTGCCCACATCGTGCAGCAGTCCCGCCACACGGGCATGCTCGCATTCCGTGGTCGAGAAGCCGGCTGCGGCGGCGAGCCGCGCCGCCAGTTGTCCGGTGCGTTCGCTGTGTCCGCGCACGCAGCGATGCGTGGTCTCCACGGCCTGCAGCAGGGCTTCCACGCCAGGGTGAGGCGTGGCACGCAGCGAGGCCGGTCGGATCAGGCGGACCATGGCCGCCAGGCGCGGAAGTTCACGCTCCGAGACCAGCGGTTCGTGCCGCAGACTTTCGGAGACCAGCTGGTGATCCAACCGTGCGCCCTGGCAGAGCGCTCGCAGACTGCCGCCCGGGCCGTCGGCCTGACGAGTGACCGCCACGGCCACGCCGCGCGCCTGGCCATCGCCACGCTTCCGCGTGCCGGCCGGAAGGATCCAGCAGCCGGCCATGGCGCGCTCGGGGCCCGCCTCGTGGTCATCCATCCAGCGCTGCACCGCCGCGTCGACCTGGCGGCGCATCCATGGACTTCCTGCCACCAGCGTGGTCAGACAGTCCTCGGATGCACTCCAGCGGAGGTGGCTTGGTTCGGCCTGCGCCCACACCAGACCTGCCAGGCGCATGCGCGAGGCGAGGCGGTCGAAGCGGCGGGTGGTCGACTCGGCGTGGGCCTCGTCGGCGACGATGTGCGTGCCGTCGGGGTGGATGAGCGAACGCATGGGAGCACCTCTTGGGTCGTGTCTTTCTCTGTCCTCGGGCCCGCACGATGCAGGTCCATGGGGGAGGTCGGCTCGATGCGGGGGCGACTGAAGGGCGGCGGGCCACACGAGGGCGGAACAGCCGGCCCGGGTGCCTGCACAGACGGAACAACCCCCCCGGGAAGGGCCGAAATCGGCCTAGACTGTCCCTCTCGGCGGCTTTCCCATGCTCAGGATCCACCCCTTTCAGGCCCTCCGACCCTCGCCCGCTCGGGCCAGGGCGATCTCGTGCGAGCGACTGGACCACCTGACGCCGGAGGTGGTCGGTGAGTTGGCGACGCGGGCTCCGGGCAGCGTGGCCGCGTTGCTGCAGGACCCCGCGGGTGGCGAGGCGATCGGAGAGCACCTCACGACCAAGGCGTTGATCCAGGAGCCCGGCCCGACCATGTACATGCACCGTCAGGTCCGGGGCGGACGCCGGATCGCGGGCGTGGCGGCGCTGCTCGAGGCGAGCGCGCTGGCCGAGGGTTCGCTGAGATCCACCCGCGAGGCATGCCCGGCGCGGAGCCGGGCGTGGCGGTCCGCACAGCACCGCGCGGGCGCCCAGCTCGATCCGGTGATCGTGGGCTTCCCGCTGACCGAGATGGTCCAGGATCTGCTGGAGCGGGAGATGAACGATCGCCCCCTGTTCCATGTGCTGGCCGACGACGGCGCCACGCACACCCTCTGGCGCGGATGCCGGTCGGCCGAGCTGGCTCAGGCCTTCGAGCGTGTAGAAAGGGGCTACGTGCTCGAGGGGCATGGACGCGCGACGCATCCCGCCATGGACGGCATGTTGATGTGTCTGCTGGTGCCTCTGGAGTCCGTCCTGCCGCAGTGGTCGGTGCTCCAGCTGCACGGCGAGACGGCCGCGCGCATGTCCCAGTGGCTCGCGAAGCATGGGGCCGCCGCTCAGGATCCTGGCGATCCACCCACGGGCTGGGCCGATGCCTGCGTGGCCGGGAGCGACGGAGCAAGGTGGTTCCGCGGGCCGTTGCCGCCGCCGCGCCCCGGGGGATCGCCCGTGGACCTGACGGATCTGGGCCGCGTGCAGGAACTGATGCGATCCGTGGCGGGAACGCAGGCACCGGGCGAGGTCCGGCTGGTGCCTGGTGACGCGCATCCTTCGGCGGTCGAGCGGATCGCCCGAGGGGGCGTGGCCGTGGTGCTTCCCAGGCCCGCGATGGCTGAACTGACCGCGGTCACGGACCAGGGCTGCCTGCTGCCGCAGGGCAGCACCTGGTTCGAGCCCCGGATCCGCTCGGGCCTGTGGCTTCGCCGCACTACAATGCCGGAATGACCGCATTTTCCCAGCGACAAGGCTCGCCGGCCAGCGGGGGCCGGATGACCGCACGGGTGCTCGTGGCCGACGCCTTCGAGTCCGCGGGACTGAACGCCCTTCGTGACCTGGGGTGCGAGACGCTGCACGAGCCGGAACTGACCGCGGCCGATCTGCCCGCGCGGCTGGCCACGCTCCAGCCGGAGGTGCTGGTGGTGCGCGAGACGGCCGTGACGGCTGCGGCCATGGAGGCCAGCTCCCGCCTGGCCCTGGTGGTGCAGGCGGGCGCGGGCACCGAGGAGATCGACCTGGCGGCCGCGAGCCGTCGTGGCGTGTTCGTGAGCAACTGCCCGGGTCGCAACGCCCATGCGGTGGCCGAGCTGGCCTGGGCCCTGGTGCTGGCGTGCGACCGACGCGTGCCCGACCAGGTGATCCGCATGCGCGAGGGCAAGTGGGATCGTGCGGAGTTCTTGCGGAGCGCGGGACTTCACGGGCGGACCATGGGCATCGTGGGCCTGGGGCAGGTCGGCATGGAGATCGCCCGCCGCGCGAAGACCTTCGGCATGGGCGTGGTGGCCTGGAGCCGCCACCTGACCGAGGACAAGGCCGACGCCGCGGGCGTGCACTTCTGCTCCAACATCGTCAACCTGGCCAAGCTGGCCGACGTGGTCTGCGTGTGCGTGGCGGTGAACGAGGAGACGGATGGACTGATCGGGGACAAGTTCCTCAACGCGCTCAAGCCCGGTTCGGTGCTGGTGAACATCTCCAGCGGCCGCGTGATCGACGAGGGCGCGCTGTCCGTGGCGGTGAGAGACCGCGGAATCCGCGCGGGCCTGGACGTCTTCGCCCGCGAGCCCGAGAGCGACCGGGCGGTCTTCGACAATCCGCTGGGGCGGCAGCAGGGCGTGTACGGCACCTTCCATGTGGGTGCCAGCACCGAGCAGGCGGCCCACGCCGTGGCCACGGAGACGGTGAGGGTGGTGCGCGAATGGCTGGACCGCGGGACCGCGCCCAACTGCGTGAACCGCGCCCGACAGACCCCCGCGACCACGCTGCTTTCGGTGCGTCACCTGAACCGGCCGGGCGTGCTGGCGCATGTCTTCTACACGCTGGGTCAGTCCGGCATCAACGTGGAGGAGATGGAGAACATCATCTACGAGGGTGGCGAGGCCGCTCTGGCCCGCATCCATCTGGACCAGGCTCCCAGCGACGACCATCTGCAGGCCATCCGGAAGAATCCGGCCGTGCTCTCCGCGGGCCTCTTCACCCTGGCGAGGCGGGCTTGAGCGCGCTGGCAGGGCAGCCGCTGGCTTCGCCGGTTCGTCCGCTCCCCGGCGGTCGGGTGTTCAACTTCAGCGCCGGACCGGCCTGCCTGCCGCTGGAGGTTCTGGAGCAGCTGCAGCGGGACCTGGTGGACCTGCATGGCAGCGGCGTGGGGATCCTGGAGCACAGCCATCGGGGCCCCGTCTTCGATCGCGTGCTGGCCGAAAGCCTGGCCGCGGTGCGCCGGGTGGCGACGCTGCCGCAGGACTGGACGGTGCTCTTCATTCCGGGTGGTGCCACGCTCCAGTTCGGCATGCTGCCCATGAACTTTCTGCCGGAGGGTGGGCACGCGGACTACGCGGACACCGGTCTCTGGGCCACGAAGGCCATCGCCGAGGCCCGCGAGGTGGGTCGCGTGCATGTGACGTTCGACGGCAAGGCCTGCGCCTTCGACCGCACGCCGGAGCCGCACGAGGCTCCGCCCAGTTCCGGTGCGGCCTACCACCACTGGTGCAGCAACAACACGGTGGACGGCACGAAGTGGACGCGCCCGCCACAGGCGGCTCCTGGAGGCTGGCTCGCCCGCGATGCCAGCAGCGACATCTTCAGCGAGCCGTTGGACGTGGAAGGACACGGCTTCGTGTACGCGGCGGCACAGAAGAACCTGGGGCCCAGCGGCATGACCGTGGTGC
>CAIOTP010000020.1 GCA_903861235.1 uncultured bacterium
CCACCACGGCGGCGGCGTGGGCATCGGCTTCAGCCAGCACGCGGGCCAGGTGGTGGTGGCCGACGGCTCTCCCGAGGCGGCGGCCCGTGTGGAACGCGTGCTGACGAACGACCCCATGATGGGCGTGTTCCGACACGCGGACTCGGGCTACGACCTGGCGAAGGACTGCGCCCGGCGGCTGGGCGTGCAGATCCCGATGGCGTGAGAGGGACGGGCCTACATATAGGACTCATGAATGAGTCCTATATGTAGGCCCGTCCCTGCTCAGCGGACCGTGGCGCGACGCAGGCGGTCGAGCACCGCCAGCCAGACGCCCTCGCGTCCGGCAGGCTCCTCGATCACGATCCGAGGCAGACCCGTGGCTTCCGCCTCCCGCAAGCCTGCGTAGAGCATTCGGGCGTAGACCTCGGCGTCCGGGTCCATGCGGATGGCCACATGCGGATCGTGGACCTCGGTGCCCGGCATGGCCAGCACCGCCGCGGGTTCAGGCAGCGTGGCCAGGAAGGCGGGGAGCCGTGTGGCCGGCACCATGGTGGCGGGTCGGTCGGGCGCGTAGTGGATCAGGCTGGTGCCCGGGCTGGCCCCCTGCTGCACGGCGTGGGCCACCTGCACGGGTCCCAGGAACCGACGCAGCGCCTCCACGGTCACCGAACCCGGCCTGCGGACCACCGGTTCGGCGGCACACAGGTCCAGCACGGTGCTCTCGATGCCGAAGCCCGCGCGGCCACCGTCCAGAACCAGAAGATCGGGCTCGGCGGGGAAGTCCTCCACCACATGCGCAGCGGTGGTCGGCGAGACATGGCCCGAGCGGTTGGCGCTCGGCGCGCTCACCGGACCTCCGACCGCGTACAGCAGGGAGCGGGCCACCGGATGCATGGGCGATCGCACCGCGATGCTCGGAAGACCGGCCACCGCCTCGTCAGGCACCGCCGAGCCGCGAGGCAGGATCAGGGTGAGCGGACCGGGCCAGAACGCGGCGGCCAGCCGGGCGCAGCGACGATCCCATCCCTGGACCAGCCGCTTGGCGTCCACCGCGTCCACCACGTGCGCGATCAGCGGGTTGTCCGACGGCCGGCCCTTCATGCGGTAGATCTCGCGCAGCGCCGCCGGATCCAGCGTGGAGGCCCCCAGGCCGTAGACGGTCTCCGTGGGGAACGCGGCCACGCCGCCGCCGCGGATGCGTTCCGCCACCTCCGAGATGCCCGCATCCACCGCCGGCAGCACGCGGGGCATGGCTCAGCCCGCCCCGCCGTCGGTCACCTGCAGTTCGACCCGGTTCATCTGCAGGCCCGTGCCCATGGCCTGCCACAGTTGGGCGATGGCACCGTTGTAGTCCACCAGCGCCTGGATCTCCTGCTGCTGCGCGATCGCCAGTTCCTGCTGACGCTGGAACTTCAGGGCCAGGAACTCCGGCGTGAGCGTGGCGATGGTCTGCTCGTCCACCAGCAGCGCCCGCAGGTTCTCCGCCTGGGCCAGCCGATAGGCGCGGGTCTGCTCGATCAGCCGGTACTGCGCCTCCACGCTTCGGAGCGCGTCCTTCACCAGGAAGATCGTGTTCTGCACAGCGCTTCGGTAGGCCAGCACGGCCTGCGAGCGCTGCAGCCGCGCCCGTCGATAGTTCGCCTCGCCCGCCCGGTTGCCGATCGGCTGGCTGAAGTTCAGGCCCACCAGGTAGTTCACGAAGCCCGCCTCGGTCAGCTCCTGCCAGCTGTCGCCCAGGCCCTGCTCGAGTCCGTTGAACTGGAACTGCGTGCTCAGGTTCAGGTCGGGCAGGCGGCCGTTGTCGGCGACCACCTGACGGATGCTGGCGTCGTCCACGCCCAGCAACGCCTGGGTGACCACGGGACTCTGCTCCACCGCGGTGCCCATGGCGTCCCGGAAGCTGAAGGAGAGCGCCTGGTCCACCATGAAGTCCGCCGGCACGATCATGGTCTCCTCGCCCACCGGCAGGCCCGGATCGTTCAGGAGGACCTTCATGCGGTCCACCGCACTGGCCACCTCGCGCTGCGCGCGGATCACCTGCGCCTTGCGGTCCTCCACCTTGGCCACCGCGTCGGCGTACTGCGCCTGCGTGGTGTCGAAGGCACGCCGCTTGGCCAGCACATCGCGCACCTCCACCCCCACGCGCACCAGCCACTGGGCGGTCACCACCCGCTGCCGGGCCAGCACCAGCTGCCAGTATCCGATCTCCACGTCGCGGCAAAGCTGCATGAGCTGCGCCCGGAGCTGCTGCAGACTGCGCCGGTCGTTGTTGCGGGCCAGGCGGATGGACGCCATGTTCACGTCGGTGCCGAAGCCCTGAAGCAGCGGCTGGGTGAAGCCCAGGTTCAGGCTGCTGATCCAGGCCGGATTGTTCGAGTACAGCGACTCCGGATAGAGCTTCGAATAGGTGTTCTGGATGCCCACATCGAAGGTGCCGCCGGTCACGGTGGCGCTCTGGATGCCCGCGGAGTAGGTCCACTGCCGGAACTGGTTGGCGAAGTCGCTGGGCAGGAAGCCGCCGAAGTTCTGCGTGGGCTGGTTCTGGAAGTTGCCCTGCGTGCTGGCCACCAGATTGGCGTCGAATGCCGCCTGGGCCGCCACCAACTCGGCCTGCGTGACGCCCTGCTGCAGGCGGGCTCCCTGCACCCCCAGGTTGTTCCGCACCGCCATCTGGATCGCGTCCTTGAGCGACAGCACCATCTCCGGGAACTTGCCCCCGTAGAGGTCCTCTCCCAGGTCCAGTCCGGGCCCCGCCAGCGCGATCTGCGGGCCCATGGTGTCCAGCTGCTGCCGACGTTCCCTCAGCTCCGCGAAGACCTCGGGGGTGGGCCGCGTGACCGGCTTCACCGGGTCCTCCGCCGGGGCCTTGGCCATCTCCCGGGCCACCGCGGCGTCCATGGAGTGGCGAAGCCGCTCGAGTTCCGGCCGATCCTGCTCCGGCGTGCCGCAGGAAACCGCCGCCAGGGCCAGCCAGACGGCCGGTCGTCGGAGCGGGATCCAGAGGCTTCGTCGCATGGGGGCAGACTGTAGCCGCACGGAGCGCCGGGCGGGGCGTGGACGGCCCCCGCGACCGCTCCCCCGCACCCTAGAATCCCGCTCGCCATGGCAACCATTCGAACGATCGTCGCAGCGCTCTGCTTGGGACTTCCGATCGCCGTCTCTTCCGCGCAGGACGCCGCTCCGGCGGCGCCCGCCGCCGAGGCGCCAGCCACCAAGGGCTACACCGGCGCCGTCACCGCGGACAACGTTTTCATCCGCAGCGGTCCGAGCGTGCAGGGCAGCTATCCCTTCGGTCGCCTGATGCTGGGCAACCTGGTCCAGGTGGACGAGGAGAGCTTCGGCTGGGCGAAGGTGCGGACCTCCGGTCCCGCGTTCGGAGGCATCCACGGCTACGTGCTCGCCAACGAGTCCGTGACGCTCTCGCCCGACGGCTCCACGCTCACCGTGGTGAAGGCCACGGAGATCCGCGCTCCCAACCTGGACGCCGACGGCAATCCGGACAGCAGCTTCAAGGTCATCGGCTCCGTGCCGGCCAACGCCACGCTCAAGGTGCTCGGCCAGGTGAACGGCGACCGCGAGAAGGTGCACAAGGTGGTCATGCCCGACAGCGCCGTGGGCTGGATCAACATCAACTACATCCGTCGCGCCTCGCCGTCCGAGGTGGCCGCGGGCAGCGGCACCGCATCGCCCGCAGGCGCCGCTCCCGCCACCACCGGCGGCTCCACGGCGCCGGCGGAGAAGGCCACGCCTGCTGCGGAGGAGAAGAAGGCCGCGGAGAAGCCGGCGCCCAAGGAGTCCGCCCCCCCGCCGCCTCCCGTGAAGACCGAGGCCCAGCTGGCGTCGGAGAAGCGTCGCGCGGACTTCAAGGATCTGGAGGCCATCTGGGAGAAGGTGAAGGCGGAGCCGCAGGAATCCGCGGAGATCGCCGCACTGAAGTCCCGCTACCAGGCGTTGGCCGCCGATCCCGCGGCCGAGAGCGACATCAAGGCCATGGCGGGCACGCGCGTGAAGCAGCTGCAGATCCAGGGCGAGATCCAGAAGGGCATCCAGGACGCCAGGCGGGCGCAGTCCGCCACCAACAAGGACGACGAGAAGCTGACGGCGCTGCGCATCGCCATGGAGGGCCGCGCGGACTACACCGCGGTGGGCGTGCTGAACGCCAGCACCGTGTACGACGGCAAGCGGCTCCCGCTGCTGTTCCGTCTCACCGATCCCGCGAGCGGGCAGACCGTGGCCTATGTGGCCGTGAAGGACGCGAACACCATGAGCACCATGCTGGGCACGCTCGTGGGCATCCGCGGATCGCAGCGCTTCGACGAGGCCCTCAAGGTGAACATCATCGATCCCGGCACCATCGACCTGCTGACCATCCGCAAGGAGGCGCAGGTCTCCCCGGCCAACAAGTGACGCCGGGATCCAGCCCCGAAACACGGCGACCCGCAGGGCTTCCTGCGGGTCGTTTCGTATACTGCCTCTCCGAGGGCCGTTAGCTCAATTGGGAGAGCGCCGCCTTTGCAAGGCGGAGGTTACCGGTTCGACCCCGGTACGGTCCATTCATGCGGAGGCTGACGCGGCGCGAAGCGCGCCGCACGCCACGGCCACCGCGAGCTCCACACGAAGCACGGTGCATCCCAGCGAGGCGGGCACCGCGCCGGCCTCGTGCATGCCGCGGAGCTCGGGCTCTGAGAAGCCGCCCTCGGGTCCGGCCAGCAGCGCGGCCGCGGCGGCACCCGCGGCCACCTCCGGCAGCGGGCGCCCTCGCGGGTCCAGGACGATCGTCCGCCAACCCTGCCCCGCGGCCTCCTTCGCGAACCGCACGGGATCGCTCGCCGGACGCAGCTCGGTCAGCCACGCGCCACGGCTCTGCTTCAGAGCCTCGGCCAGGATCCGCCCGGCGCGGTCGCCGGCCACACGAGCCGCCGGCGTGACGCTGTGATCGCAGTCAAGCGGCGCGAAGCTGGTCACCGCAAGCTCTCCCAACGCGTCGAGCATGGTGCCCAGGCGGTCGCCCTTGGGCACGGCGGAGGCCACATGCAGAGCCGGTGAAGGTCGAGGGAAGCGGCGCACCTCGGACACCACCGCGGCCAGATTGCCGGCGTGGTCGCGTTCACGGCCCAGACGGGCCAGAGCCACGCCGCCACGGCCATCCACCAGCTCCACCGGATCGCCTTCACCCAACCTGCGGCTTCCCACGGCGTGGCGGGCCTCCTCGCGGTCCAGCCAGGCCACCGCCCCCTCCACCGGAAGGCTCTCGACGAGGAATCTCGGTGCCGCCATGCGGAACCAGTGTACGAGCGGTCCGGACGTCACTTCCGGGGTTCGGTGTCGCCCACCACCGGCGGGAAGCCGTTGAGCTGCCGCCAGAGTTCCAGCCACAGCGGCACCTGACGCAGCAGCACCCACGCCTTGGCGCGCACGCCCTGCCTCAGGAACCGTGCGCCCGGCCACCGTTCGTCCTGCACGTCCGGCGCCACGATGATGCGAAAGCGACCGCGGCCGTCGTCGGCGGCGTCGACCGCGATCACCTCTCCGCCGAAGGTGCCCACCGCCACGCTCGGCCAGCCCACGAACTGCACCGCCGGCCAGCCCTCGAACTGCAGACGCACCAGGCTGCCGGGAATGGTCTCGCCATCGGGGCCTGGGTGACGCGCCGTGATGAGCGGCATGTCCATGCCGTCGACCCACGCCTCCACGAAGCGGTCCTCGGCCTCGGGAATCACCACGCAGATGGGCGAGCCCGGCCGCAGGAACATGCCCTCGTTCACGGCCACGCTGAGCACGATGCCGCTTCGCGGCGCCTCGATGACCTGCTGGCTGCTCTGGTTGATCTGGATGTCGATGGCCGCCACCTCGCGGGCCGCCGCGGCCGCGTCCGCCTCGGCGTTGCCGCGACTGGCCTTGGTGGAGGCGATGTTGGCCTCGTATTCGCGGCCGGTCCGCTCCAGCACCGCGCGGGCCGAGGCCAGGTTGGCCTCGGAACTGTCCTTGGCCAGGCGGGCCAGCTCGTAGTCGCGCCGCGACACGTCGCCGGTCTCCACCAGCTGGGCGATGCGGCGGTAGTTGAGCAGGTTGGCCTCCAGCTGGAACTCCTCGGCCTTGACCCGCTGCTCGGCCGAGGCGATGGCCTGCGGCTTGGCCAGCTCGAGACTCTGGATCTGCTGCCCCAGGTCCTCCACCCGCTGGGATGCCGCGGCGCGGCGCGCGATGGCGGCGTCGTGCTGCAGCCGCAGGTTGTTGATCAGATTGGGGTCGTTGTCCTGCAGCTCGACGAGCGGCTCGCCCTTCTTCACCACCTGGTTCTCCACCACGTGCAGCCGTCGCACGCGGCCCTGCACCGGCGCCTCCACGTTCACGCGCCGGTCGAGCGGATTGAAGGCGATCACCCGGCCCGTGCCGCGCACCGACTGCTGCCAGGGCAGGAAGAAGACCCCCACCGCGATCACCGCACTCAGCAGCGCGATCACGCGGGCCAGGATGCGGATGCCGCGTGAGACACCGGCGCTGGCCATGGCGGGCAGCCCGGGCGCCGTCCAGCTGGACCGTCGTGGGTCAGTCATCCGCGGCTCCCTTCCGGGCAGCGTCGACGTCGATCACCCGGGACATGCGGGCCGCCACGCGTGGATCCCGCGTGGCCAGCAGCGCGGTCCACGGCATGACGGGATCGGCCAGCACGCCGCAGAGCGTGTCGGTGGTGGCCTCGTCCAGACCGTCGAGCATCTCGTCCACCACGAGCAGCCGGGGCCGCATGACGATGGCCCGCGCCACCAGCAGCCGAAGCCGCTGTCGCGTGGTGAGCGGAAGGCCGCCGGTCATCAGCGGGGTGTGCAGCCCCGCGGGCAGCGCCGCCACCACCTCGCCCAGGCCGACCCGGTCGATCGCCTCCTGCATGCGGGCCAGGGAGATGCCCTTCAGGCCCATGCGGAGGTTGTCCGCGATGGTGCCCGCCACCACGTCGCCCTCGCGCAGCAGCACCGCCTGCTCCCGCAGCGTGGTCAGATCCCAGTTGCGCACGTCCAGCCCGTCCACCGACACCGTGCCGTCGGAGGGCGTGCGGTACCCGAGCATGAGTTCCAGCAGCACGCTGGTGCCGCTGCCCAGCGAAGTCAGGAGCGCCGCCCGCTCGCCCGGATCCAGCCGCACGCTCAGGTCCCCGAGCGACACCGGCTGTCCGGGGAAGTCCAGCGTGACATCCCGGACCTCCACCGACATGCCGCCGGTGCCCTGCACCACGTCGCCGCCCTGCCGTTCCACCTGCAGGTCCACCAGGTAGCCCAGCTTGTCCACGCCTGCGACCGCGTCGTACCAGGCCTCGAACTGCTTGCCCAGCTTGGCGATGGCCGCCACGATGGCCGACACGATGATCTCCGCAGCCACCAGCTGGCCCAGCGTGAGCTGCTGGTTGAGCACCAGCCAGCCACCCACCCCCAGCAGCACCGTTCCCGCGGCCACCTCGAGCGCCAGCAACCCCCAGATCTGACGCAACAGCACGCGGAAGTGGCTTCGCCGCGCCTCCAGATAGCCGCGAGCCAGGTCGTCCGCCCGGGCCACCGCCAGCTCGCCACCGCCGGGCCCCTTGAAGAGCCGCGGGTGCCGGGCCAGTTCCTCCAGCCAGGCCACCACCTCGTACTTCTGGCGGCTCTCCTCGATGCTGGTGGACACCGCGCCGCGGCCGGCCAGGAAGATGATGGCGAAGATCGAAAGCAGCAGCAGCACCGCCAAGCCCAGCAGGAACGGGTGATAGAGGGCCAGCACGGTCAGGCCGATGGCGGCGCTCAGCACCAGGTTGATGCCGGTGAGCAGCAGCAGCGCGCCGGCCTTCTGCAGCGTGACCACCTCCAGGAAGCGGTTCACCAGTTCGGGAGCGTGCACGCCGTCGAGACGGCCGATGTCGACCGCAGGCAGGCGGTGCGCCAGGTCCGCCACCAGCCGCACGAAGATCCGCCGCTGGATCACCTCGGCCGCCACATGCTGGATGGCCCGCAGCACCGCGGCGGCGGCCAGGCACAGGAAGAGCACCACCGCGATGGCCACGAGCGCCTGCATGAAGGGGCCGCTCCGCGTGCCGAAGGAGAGGTTGCTGATGAAGCCGTTCACCGCCAGCGGAAGAGCCAGCTGCAGCAGGCCCGTGATGGCGCTGAAGACCACGATCGACCAGAGCTCGGGTCCCTCGGGTCGGAAGAGGGCCACCAGCCGCTGGATCGGGCTCATGGCGCCATCACCGGCATGGCCCGCGTGGTGCATGCCCTCGGCAGGCCGCTCCGGCAGCACCAGCGCGAAGTCGATCCGATCGTGGACCGAAGGTGCGCCGAGCCGTCGCGCCAGTTCGCCGCGACTCATGGGTTCGCCATCGCCCTCCGGCGAGCCGCTGCGCCAGACGATGGCCCGCAGGAAGCCGTGACGGCGCACCGAGAACCACTCCCGCTGCTGCTCGGACCAGGCCACGGCGGGCATGGCGTCCTCGGCCAGCCACACGGCGTGCGCCACGCTCATGCGGCGGTGCACCAGACGAAGCCCCAGATTCACCGCGCCGGCCGCGAGCCGGGCCAGCGGCTCAGGATCCGGGCAGCGTTCCATGGCCGCCATCGCCTCGGCCGCCACCATGGGCTTGGGCGAAGACTCCGCCAGTTCGGTCAGCAGCCTCAGGGCGGGTTCGAGCCCGTCCGAAGACGCGGTGAACCCTGCGGCCTTGACGGCAGATGAGGAAGCGGTCGCGGTGTTCTGCGTCGCCATTGCAGGGGGCGCAATGCTAGGCGGATTCGCCCAGACATGCGACATTCTTTTCCTGAATTTCAGCCCCGAATTTCGGGGCCTCAGCCGGCCGCCTGGCCCCGGAGCACATCCAGCCGCAGCACCTTGCCATGGATCGCCCAGTCGGGCTTCAGACCGCCCAGCGGCGACGCGTGCACCGGCCGCTTCACCACCACCCGTTGGCGGGCCACCCTCAGGGCCAGCGGAAGCAACGCTTCCGAATCCTGGTCCGCCCCCACCACCGCGGCCAACGCCTGCATGGCCTTGGGGGGCTTGGCGTCAGGCTTGCGCTTGGCGGGAAACATGGGGTCGAGCAGCACCACATCGACCGGCTCGGCCGCGGCCAGCACCGCGGAGGCATCACCCGCGTGCACCGTGATGCGTGCGGCGATCTCCGCAAGCCTGGGCTCCTGCGTCGCCCACGCATGCGCCTGCTTCAGCAGCGCCAGCACCTGCTCGTTCCGTTCGACGGCCTCGACCCGCAGTCCCATGGCCGCCATCGCGAACGCGTCGAAGCCCAGACCGGCCGTCGCGTCGATCGCGGTGCGGGCGGCCGAGCCGATCGCCCGCCCGAGCGGCTGGCCGCGAAGGGCCGACGCGCCGCCGGGCAGCCGCAGCTCTCGCCAGTCCGCGCGCAGTCCACGCCCCGGGGCGTCGCCCGGCGCCCGAAGCTCGATCACGCCCTCGTGCGTCGCCAGCGTCCATTCGTTCCGTGCATCCGGATCCATGGACGCATTGTGGCAGGTGCGGCGCGGACCGGACGCCGCCGGTTCTGGGGTTAGACTGGCCCGATGAGCACCGCCACGCGCCCCGCCGCCCCCGTGTTCGGCAACGTGCTGGAGATGATCGGCAACACGCCCATGCTCCGGCTGCAGCGGCTGGACACCGGCCCGTGCGAGCTGTTCGTGAAGATGGAGAACCTGAACCCCGGGGCCAGCATCAAGGACCGCATCGCGGTCCGCATGATCGAGGAGGCGGAACGCAGCGGCAAGCTCAAGCCGGGCGGGACCATCGTGGAGGCGACCGCGGGCAACACGGGGCTGGCGCTGGCCCTGGTGGCCGCCCAGAAGGGCTACCGCCTGGTGGTGGTGGTGCCCGACAAGATGAGCGACGAGAAGATCAGCCACCTGCGCGCCCTGGGCGCCGAGGTGATGCTGACCCGCAGCGACGTGGGCAAGGGCCATCCCGAGTACTACCAGGACATCGCGGCGCGGATCGCGAAGGAGCGGCCGGACCACTTCTACACCGACCAGTTCAGCAACCCCGCCAACCCCCAGACCCACTACGACACCACCGGCCCCGAGATCTGGGAGCAGATGGAGGGCCGCGTGGACGCGTTCGTGGCCGGCGTGGGCAGCGGCGGCACGGTCAGCGGCGTGGGCAAGTACCTGAAGGAGCGGAACCCCAGGCTCGAGATGGTGCTGGCCGATCCCGTGGGCAGCATCCTGGCGCCGCTGGTGAACGAGAATCGGAAGGTCACGCCGGGCAGCTGGCTGGTCGAAGGCATCGGCGAGGACTTCATCCCGGACATCCTGGACATGAAGCTGGTGGACAAGGCCTACGCCGTCACGGACGCCGAGGCCTTCCGCACGGCCCGAGAGCTGCTGCGCACCGAGGGCGTGCTCGCGGGAAGCAGCGTGGGCACCCTGCTGGCGGCCACGCTCCGCTACTGCCGCGAGCAGAAGACGCCCAAGCGCGTGGTCACGCTCATCTGCGACACCGGTGCCAAGTACCTGAGCAAGATGTTCAGCGACTGGTGGATGATGGACAACGGCTTCCTGGAGCGGAAGACCTACGGCGACCTGCGAGACCTGATCGCGCGCCGCCATTTGGACCACGAGGACTACGTGCTCGGCCCGGACACGCCCGTGCTGCAGGCGGTGAAGCGCATGCGCATGTATGGCGTGAGCCAGCTGGCCGTGCTGGATGCGGGCGACCGCGTGGTGGGCATCCTGGACGAGAGCGACGTGCTGCTGGCCATGCTCAAGGGCCCGGAGGCGGGCAAGCTGCCGGTGAGCGACTTCATGACCAGCCGCCTGGAGACGCTGCCGCCGAGCGCCAGCGTGAACGACCTGCTGCCCATCTTCCGCTCCGACCGCGTGGCCATCGTGGCCGACGACGACCGCTTCTACGGCATCATCACGCGGATCGACCTGATCAACTTCCTGCGCAAGAAGATGCTCTGAACCGCGGCCCCGCCGCACCCCTTCCACCATGAGCGAACAGCACCTGCACCTCGACAGCCGCTGCATCCACGGCGGCCAGCACCCCGAGCCCGTGACCGGCGCGGTCATGCCGCCCATCTTCACCAGCAGCACCTTCGTGCAGGAGAGCCCGGGCGTGCACAAGGGCTTCGAGTACAGCCGCAGCCACAACGCCACCCGCTTCGCGTTCGAGCGCTGCGTGGCCAGTCTGGAAGGCAGCGGCCTGAGCGAGGCCCAGGACCGCACCTGCGGCGGCTTCGCCTTCGCCAGCGGCCTGGCGGCCATCGGCACGGCGTTGGAACTGCTCGACGGCGGCAGTCCGCTGGTGTGCATGGACGACGTCTACGGCGGCACCTTCCGGCTGCTCACCCGCGTGCGCGAACGGAGCGCGGCGCTGAAGCCCACCTATCTCGACCTGACGGACGCGTCACGGCTCGAGGCGCACCTGGCGAAGCACAAGGCCGGCATGGTGTGGGTGGAGACCCCCACGAATCCCATGCTGAAGGTGGTGGATCTGGCGGCCATCGCCGCCATCTGTCGCAGGCACGGCGTGATCAGCGTGTGCGACAACACCTTCGCCACGCCCATGCTGCAGCGGCCGCTCGAGGTCGGCTTCGACATGGTCATGCACTCGGCCACCAAGTACCTCGGCGGTCACAGCGACGTGGTGGGCGGCGCGCTGGTGACCGGCCGGCCGGAGCTGGCGGAGCGGCTGCGCTTCCTGCAGAACGCCATCGGCAGCGTCATGGGCCCCTTCGACGCGTACCTGGCGCTGCGCGGGGCCAAGACGCTGGCGGTGCGCATGCGTCGACACTGCGAGAGCGCCATGCACATCGCCCAGTGGCTCGCGAAGCACCCCAAGGTGGAGAAGGTCATCTACCCCGGCCTGCCCAGCCACCCGCAGCACGCGGTGGCGGCAAGGCAGATGAAGCTGGACGGGCAGCCCGCGTTCGGCGGCATGATCACCATGCTCATCAAGGGCGGCCTGGCCGAGAGCCGCCGGTTCCTGGAGAACGTGCACCTGTTCGCGCTGGCCGAGAGCCTGGGCGGCGTGGAAAGCCTGATCGAGCACCCGGCCATCATGACGCACGCGAGCGTGCCGCCGGAGAACCGAAGGCAGCTCGGCATTCTGGACAACCTGGTGCGGCTGAGCGTGGGCATCGAGCACCCCGGCGACCTGGTGCGTGATCTGGAGCACGGGCTGGCGAAGGTCTGAGGCCGGGCAGTTCGGAGCCCAGCTGTGGCGAGGTGCCGGACTGCAACGGCAATGGAGTGCCGTACAGCTGCGACTTCGCCGACGGCAGCGTGCGGGACTGCGATGCCGACGGAGTGCCGGATTCCTGCGACATCGCGGCGGGGAAGCTGGACGAGGACGCCGATGGACGGATCGACGCGTGTGAATTCGCGCGGGGCGATCTGGACCTGAGCGGCACCATCGATGCCGCCGACCTCGGGGACCTGCTGACGATCTGGGACACCACCCCCGCCTGGGGCGACCTGGACGGAGACGGCCGCATCTCCGGCGGCGACCTGGCGGAGATCCTGCTCAAGTTCGGGCAGACCGCCTGAGCCCAAACCGGATTCATGGCTGAAACCCCCATGTTCGCGGTGGAATCTTTCTGGATCCGGGTCGAGTCTTGAGTTATTCTGACGGCAGTTCCGCTCTTTCCATTCCGGAGAAACGCAAAATGAAGATCCGTGCCGC
>CAIOTP010000021.1 GCA_903861235.1 uncultured bacterium
ATCGGCCCCGGCCGCACGATGGCCACCTGCACCACCAGGTCGTAGAAGCGCCGCGGCTTCAGCCGGGGCAGCATGCTCATCTGCGCGCGGCTCTCCACCTGGAACACCCCCACCGTGTCCGCGCGGCAGAGCATGTCGTAGGTGGCCGGGTCCTCGGGTGGAATGCCGTGGAAGGCCAGCGGCGCGGCCCCCGGATCAGGCCGGGCCTGATTCAGCAGATCCAGGCACCGGCGGATGCAGGTGAGCATGCCCAGCGCCAGCACGTCCACCTTGAGCAGGCCCATGGCTTCCAGATCGTCCTTGTCCCATTCGATGATGGTGCGGTCGACCATGGTGGCCGGACGCACCGGCACGATCTCGTCCAGCCGCGCATGGCTCATGACGAAGCCCCCCACATGCTGCGAGAGATGCCGCGGAAAGCCCTCCAGCTGCGCCGCCATGTGCAGCACGCGTGCCTCCAGTTCCCCATGCACCTGCACGGGCACCGACTGCGCGTGCCCCACCGCCATGCGGGCCACCATGTCGTTGCGGCGCACGGTGCTGCGCGTGGCCACGCCGCGGTCCGGGTCGGCTTCGCCTTCGACATGGTCGATCGCCTCGCCGCGCGGATCGGCCATGTGCCGGTCCACCTGCCGGGCCAGACGGTCCACGGCGTCCTGTGAAAGGCCCATCGCCTTGCCCACGTCACGCACGGCCGAGCGGCCTCGCCAACGGATCACCTCCGCCGTGAGCGCGGCGTGGTGCCGGCCCCACCGCCGATAGATCCACTGGATCACCTCCTCGCGGCGCTCGTGCTCGAAGTCCACATCGATGTCGGGCGGCTCGTCGCGCTCGCGACTGATGAAACGCTCGAAGAGCGTGTCCATGCGGTCCGGGTCGACCGCGGTGATGCCCAGACAGAAGCAGATGGCGCTGTTGGCCGCGGCGCCTCGCCCCTGGCAGAGGATGCCCCGGCCACGCGCGAACGCCACGATCTCGTGCACGGTGAGGAAGTAGGGCTCGTAGCGAAGTTCCTGCACCAGGGCCAGTTCGTGCTCCAGGCGAGCGGCCATGGGCGCGGGAACGCCCTCGGGCCATCGCTGCACGGCCCCCGCCTGCACCAGCGATCGCAGGTGGTCGATCGGCGGCACCCCCTGCGGCGCCACATCCGCGGGATACCGCCAACGCACCTGCGCCAGGTCGAAGCCGCGGCAGCGCTCCGCCACCTGCACCGAACGGTCGGTCGCCTGTGGCGCCAGATCGAGCAACGCCTGCATGGCCGGCCCCGGCTTCAGGTGCGCCTCGTGGTTGGGGGCCAGCGCCGCGCCGCACGCTTCGACGGGTCGACCCTCGCGCACGGCGGTGAGCACGTCCGCCAGTGCACGGCGACATGCATGGTGATAGCGCGGCAGGTTGGTGGCCAGCGGCGGCACGCCCAGGTGCGAGCACAACGCCAGCACCTGCCGCAGACGCAGACCTTCGTCGGGAAGACCGTGGCGGCTCATGGCCATGGACAGTCGCTCGCCGAACACGCGAGCCAGTCCTTCGGCCGCCTCCAGGAACCACTGCTCGGCCAGAGCCACGCCCGGGGGCGGCAGCACGGCGGCCATGAGCCCGCCGCCGCGCACCTGCAGCGCACCCAGAGGGCGCTCGCCCCGGCGATGACCGTCCGTGATCAGACGGCACAGGTTGGCCCAGCCGGCCAGCTCGAAGGGCCAGAGCAGCAGCTCCACGGGGGTGGCTCCCGGCACGGGCATGTCGAAGCGCAGCCGCGCCCCCGCCACCAGCCGCACGCCGCTGCGGCGCGAGGCTTCGATCGCCCGCACCAGCCCCGAGACCGTGTCGCGGTCGCACACGCCCAGCGCCGTCATGCCCAGTTCCGCCGCACGATCGAAGAGTTCGTCCGCGTGACTCGCTCCTTCCTGGAAGCTGAAGTTGCTCATGCAGCCCAGTTCCACGAAGCCGCTCATGTCCAGGCCCCCTCGAGCCACCACGCGGCTCCTTCACGCCGCAGACACCACCAGGTGCCCTGAGCCAGCACACGCCACCGGTCATGCGTGCCGTGCTCACCGCGCCACCATGCGGCTTCCACGCGCTCGGGCCCTTCGGCCGCCTGCACCGGCCGCATGGCGCCCGAGAGCCGCACCTGCACCGGACGCCGCCGCGCATCGCACGCCACATGCATGGCACGCGGCGGCGCCACGCGAACGGTGGGACGCAGCGGCAGCAGACATTCGGGCGGCAGCGGCGGTGCCGGCGACGCGGCACCGGTCTTGGGCATGGGACGCACCGACCACGCACGGGCCTCGTCCGGGTCCGGCTGCGCGTGCGGCACCCGCAGACCTGCGGCACCCAGCCGCTGTCGCATGCGGTCGATCCACTCCGCCCACGAGGGTCCCTGCGATTCCACGACCGACGGCAGCAGCGCTCCCTGTCCAAGACCCACGGACACATGGCGAAGGCTGGTCACCTGCACCGCCTCGATGCCCTGCGAAGGATCATGACCCAGGTGCACACGCTCCAGGTCCGGCTGCATGAGCCGCCACAGGTGCCGCAGCCCGCGGCTGGGGCGCGCCAGTCGCCACTCCAGACGCGTGGGCGCGGCCGAGGCTCTGCGCAAGTGCACACGCAGGTGCACGCTGCCCAGACAGCGACGCTGCAGCCGATGCACCAGCCGCTGCAGGCACGACTGCACGGCCTGCTGCAGCGCCTGCGGCTGCGTGGTGGGTCCGTCGAACGCCAGGGCACAGCGAAGCGGACCGCCCGGCACCGTGCATGTCACGCGCTCGACCGCGTGCCCGCAGGCCAGCTGCAGCCGGTGCCAGGGCGCTTCGCCGAAACGGTCGGCCATGGCGGCGGCATCCAGTCTTCGCAACTGGCCGATGGTGCGCACGCCGACCTCGGCCAGCGCGGGCGGCACTTCGGGCTGCAGGCGCAGCGCCTCGATCGGCGCCCGGTCAAGCCAGTCGCCGTGACCTTCCATGACCTGCCATGGGTGCTGCGCCGCCGCCACCAAGCATGCGGCGGCACCGCCCGCCACCGCAGCCGTGGCCTGCAGGCGCAGGCGGGCCATGTCGGCGTGCACGCGGCGCAGCAGGCTCGGCCAACCGCCGTGCACCGCATGACAGCCGCTCACATCCACGCAGACGGCATGCGGTCCGGGCGAACGCTCCACCGCCGCGGCCGGCCCGTAGCGCAGGCACCACGCGGCGAAGGCGGCCAGGGCGCGTGCGTCGGCCGCCGGGTCCCAGGCCACCTCGACGGCCGCGCCTTCGCAGAGATCGCGCGCCATGGCCAGCGTCTGGCCAGGCCGAGCGCCCTTCGCCCACGCCCGCTCGCAGCAGGCCATGACCAGCCGCGAGCCTCGCGTGCGACCGACCAGCAGCAGCGGCGGTTCCTTGCCTTCATGCGGCCAGGCCGCCTGCCTGCGGAGCGATCGGATCGTCCGGTCGGCAGGCCACCAGGGCAGCAGGATCGCCAGCGTGCGTTCCATGGGCGGGCTCCGGGGGCGTGCGTTCGTGATCGGTGACGCTCACCGATGCCAGGGCCCCTTCCCCAAGCACGCCTTCCCATGGCGTGGCTCCGTCGCCGTGTTCCCACCAGGCGTGCCAGGACACCGGCGCGTCGAGCCATGCCGAAGGAAGGCCCGATCGCGTGCGGAAGGCGTGCGCCTGCCATGCGGCGCGGCCTTCGGCGGCGCGCGGCTCCACGTGCCAGCGCACCAGCGCCGACGAGGGCACGCGAGCTTCCTCGCATGGACGGAGCAGCAGCACCGGGCATGCGGTGGCCGCCAGCTGCAGACGACGCGTGGCGGTCAGGTTCATGCCGGCGCCATCCGCCACCACCAGCGCGGCGCCGGGCGCCTGCAGCGACATCTCCGTGGCCCACAGACGGTCCTGAAGTCCGCCTGCATCCACCAGCACGCTGGCGTGCCACAGGCGAGCGTCGAGGCGCTGGCGCCATCCGCCGCGCAGGCCGCGCAGTGCACCCAGCAACGACCGTGGGTGCGGCCAGGCCTGCCGACCCACCCAGAACACGCGCACGGATTCGGGCGCCTGATGCGTCTGGTGCACCAGTCGCCACGCCATGTGCAGCGCCATGGACATGGCAGGAAGCCGTGCCGTGGCCGTGTCGAGCGTGCCGAAGGCCTCGTGCACACCGTGCCAC
>CAIOTP010000022.1 GCA_903861235.1 uncultured bacterium
GCGATCGCCTGCTGCAAGGCCGGCACGCCCTCCTCGCGGTTGTGCCGGTCGACCAGCAGTCGACCTTCGATGGCGGGCGCATGCGGGTCGAGCCGATCCACGGCACGGACCTTGCCAAGCCATGCCGCCGCGTCGCGCCAACGATCGGCGGCCACGGCCTCGAGCGTGCCACGAAGGATCACCGCCTCGGCGCCTCGTCGAAGCGCCGCGCCGTCGGCCGCGTCGGTGGCGGCCGCGGTCTCCAGTTCACGCAATCCGGCGATCGCCTCGTTCAGCTTGCCCTGCAACGACTGGGCCTGCGCGCGGACGAGCGTGCATGCCGGATCGGGGCAGCCGGCCAGCAGCGACTCGGCCTGGCCCGCCAAACCGCGAAGGAGCAACGCCTCCGCTCGCAGCGCCACCGGCACGGCGGGATCGACCAGCGACTCGTCGTCCAGCCTCCAGCACCGGAGCGCCGCCTCGGCGCGCCGCTCCGGCGTGTCCAGATCCTCCGGCATCCAGAGCCCGTGTCGCAGGCGGAGCTCGCGTCGCTCCGCTTCCGTGAGGGCGGGCGCCTCCAGCGCGGCACGGACCGCCCTCGGCAGTTCCGGCTCGACCACGAACTGCGCCATGGCCGCCTGCGACACGACCGCAAGGCTCAGCAAGGCCGCTCGCCAGTTCATGGCTGCGTGGATCTCCATGGCCGGCGATCACGGACCCATCCTTCGGGCACGGTGGTGCCGAGCGCAGCCCGGGCCTTCTCGTCAAGGCCGGCGTTCACACGCACTTCCTGCAGCAGCACCGTCTTCAGGTCCCCACCCTTCATGCGAGCCTGCACACCCATGGGCGCGAAGGTGCGCAGGTCGTACCAGATGCGGACCTCCTGGAAGTCCTCGTCTGCGCCGGTGCCGGGTCGCGGCACCAGCACCAGACCCTGCACCCCCGTCAGTCTCCGCAGCAGCGCCGCATCCGGATCCGTCGACAGCGTCACGGTGAACCGCCTTCGCACCTCCTCCGCACGCTGCCCCACGGGAAGAGGCAGCGGACCCTCGCCGAGCCGAAGTGGATCCAGCGACTTGCCCTCCGGAACCAGCTGACGTTCGATCGCCTGCCGGCGCTCGTCGTCGAACTCCACCAGCCATCCATCCGCGAAGGCGTAGCGCTGCCGCTGCGGTGAAGCGTGTCCGGCGGCGTCGATGTGCTGCTCGAACGCGATCGCGAAGCGGCGTCGGGGCGGCTCGCCGCCCGCCTGCTCCAGGACGATCCGACCGGTCCGCCGCTCGCGATCCTCGGTGATCGCGTCCAGTCGGTCGTAGATCACCCGGGCCTGGAAATCTCGAAGCCCCTTCGTGGAGGTCTCGAGCGCATCCAGCAGCGCCTCGGCGGTGGCGTAGGGTGCCGGACCGTCCTGGGCCGTGACGGCAGGCGCGGTGGAGGTTTCCTGCGGCGCCTGCGCCGCGGCGCAGCCGGCCAGCAGTCCGGCACACCAGAGGGCTTGCAGCGTCATCGAAGCGGCACCTGCTCCACAATGTCGATGCCGAAGCCGTGCAGGCCCGGCATGGCGGCCTTGGGATGGTTGGTCAGCAGCCGGAGCTGGTGCAGCCCCAGGTCGCGGAGGATCTGCCCGCCCACGCCGAACTCCCGAAGGTCCATGGGCTGTGCGCGACCGCCCACACCCTCGGGACGGGTGAGGTCGGGGGCGTTGACGTCGTCTTCGTTGCGGCGGATGCGCTGCAGACGCGCCGGCGTGTCGAAGCCGCTGCCCTCGCTGCGCAGGTACACCAGCGCTCCTCGCCCCTCGCGCGCGATCGCCGCCATGGCCGCCCGGATCTCCGACTGGCCCCCGCCGCTTCCCGTGACGGAGAAGACGTCGCGGAAGATGTCCCTCCGGTGCATGCGGACCAGCGTGGGCCGCTGCTCCTCCTTGACCTGCCCCGCCGAATCGAGCCGACCCACATCACCCATGGTCAGGGCCAGGTGCGGCAGCGCATCCACGGCGGTGCGCCAGCCGAAGAGACGGAAGGTGCCCTCGGGCGTGACCAGATCCTCGCCGTCCCGAGGATCGAGCCGCTCCACCAGGGCCTCGCCCCGAAGCCGATGCTCGATGACCTGCTCCACGCTGGCCATCTTGAGCCCGTGCTCCCGGCACATGATCTCCAGATCGGGCATGCGGGCCATCTCGCCGTCGGGCTTCACGATCTCGATGATCGCGGCGGCCGGCTGCAGACCCGCCAGTCGGCAGAGGTCCACGCTGCCCTCGGTCTGGCCGGTGCGGACCAGCACGCCGCCGTCGCGGGCCCGGAGCGGATTCACATGCCCGGGTCGCGTGAAGTCCTCGGCGGTGGTCGCGGCGTCCGCAAGCAGCCGGATGGTGGTGGCACGGTCCTTGGCGCTCACGCCGGTGCCCACGCCGTGGCGTGGGTGCGCCTCCACGCTCACCGTGAACGCCGTGCCCCGAAGGCTGGTGTTGCGGGCGACCGCCGGCCCCAGATCCAGCCGGTCGCACACGGCTCCCGACAGCGCCACGCACAGGTACCCCCCGCCCACACGCGTGAGAAAGTTCACCATCTCCGGCGTGCAGTGCTCCGCCGCGACCACGAAGTCGCCTTCGTTCTCGCGATTCTCGTCGTCCACCAGGACGATCGCGCGGCCGGCGCGGAGCTCTGCCAGGATCTCGGGAATGGGGCTCAGGGGCATCGCGTGCAGTGTAGGTGCGGGACCTCCGGGTTACCCTTCCGCTCCCATGCCGCTCACCGCCCAGGAACGCAGTCTCGCCCTCACGCTCACCTCCATTCCCACGGCTGCAGGGCTGGAGGATCGGGTCGTCGCCTTCATCGAGGGCTGGTGCTTCGTGCGCTCCGCCCATCTGGACCTGCGCCGCGACGACGGGGGCAACCTGATGATCACGCACCGCAAGGCGCCGCGCGGCGTGCGTCCTCTGCTGGTGACCGCGCACCTGGACCACCCGGCGTTCGTGGTGCGAAGCGTGACGGGCCGCGAGCTGGACCTGGAGTTCCGTGGCGGTGTGCACGATCCCTACTTCAAGGGCGCTCGACTGCAGGTGATCGACGCCCAGGACCGAGTGCACGCCGCACGCATCACGGCACTGGACGCCAAGGCGAAGCCCTTCAAGCGGGTGAAGGCGCGCCTGACCACGCCCGCGCCTGCGGTGCGTGCCGGCGACATCGCCCGCTGGGACCTGCCGAAGCCCGCCATCCGCAGGGGACTGCTGCACACGCACGCCTGCGACGACCTGGCCGCCGTGGCCGCGGCGCTGGTGGCCTTCGACCGTCTGATCACCCGGCCGGCGGCCCGGCATGTGGGCCTGCTCTTCACCCGCGCCGAGGAGGTGGGTTTCGTGGGCGCCATCCATGCCGCTCGGAACGGCTTCGTGCCGCGGCGCGCAAGGCTGATCTGCCTGGAGAACTCTCGCAGCTTCCCTCACGACAGTCCGATCGGCGCCGGCGCCATCCTTCGCGTGGGCGATCGGCTGAGCGTGTTCTCGCCCGATCTCACCAACGCCCTGGGAGAGCTCTTCACGGCGGCCCGCAGCAAGGATCCTTCCTTCCAGTTCCAGCGCAAGCTCATGCCCGGCGGCGCCTGCGAAGCCACCGCCTTCGCGACGCACGGCCTGGAGAGCACCTGCCTCTGCCTGCCGCTGGGCAACTACCACAACATGAAGGACATCGAGGCCGCCTTGGCGGGCAAGCGTGGTGTCCGCGTGGGTCCCGAGTTCGTCTCCATGGCGGACTTCGAGAGCCTGGTCCGCATGATCGAGATCGCCGCCACCGGGCTGAAGCCCTCCGCGGACTGGCGCCGCGGCTCCATGAAGCTCATGAACCGCCTGCATGGAGCCCACCGGCGCCTGCTCCGGTCCCGCCGCGGCGGCCGCTGAGCGACCCTATCCTCGACCGCCATGGATTCGTGCGATCCGCTGCTGCTGCTCGAGCGAGCCTTCCGCGCCGCCATCGCCCAGGTGTCCGGTGCGGATCCGGCGGGCGTCGACCCCCAGGTGAAGGCCAGTGCGGACCCGAAGCACGGCGACTTCCAGTGCAACGCGGCTCTGGGGCTGGCCAAGGCCATGCAGGCGAAGCCGCGGGAGATCGCCGAGCGGATCGTGGCGGCGGTGGATCTGGGTGACCTGGCCGAGCGGCCCGAGATCGCCGGACCCGGCTTCATCAACGTGCGACTCTCCACCGAGGCGCTCGGGCGCATGCTCGCCTCGCTGGACAGCCCGGGACTGGGCATCGCCCCCGCTCCGCTGCCGCACGCGGTGGTGGTGGACCTGTGCGGCGTGAACGTGGCCAAGCAGATGCATGTGGGGCACCTGCGGGCCACCATCATCGGCGACGTGGTCGCGCGCCTGCACGAGCGGCTGGGTCGAAAGGTGTGGCGGGAGAACCACCTGGGGGACTGGGGCCTGCCCATCGCCATGACCATGGCGTCGCTGCGACGTCAGGGCCGTGACTTCGACCGGCTCACGCTCGAGGACCTGAACGCGGCCTATCGTGCGGCCCAGCTGGAGGCGAAGACGGACGAGCCGGGGCTTGCCGCGGCGCTGTCCACGCACGCCGGTCCGCACCGGGTGGCCGAGCTGCAGGTGCAGAGCGAAAGCGCCGGTGCCGCGGAGCGTGACGCCAAGGCCACCCTGCTGCGGCTGCAGTCCGGCGACACCGCCACCGTGCGCGACTGGCAGCGCCTGATCGACGTCACCATGAAGGAGGTGCTGGCCACGGCCCGCACGCTCGGCGTGAAGCTGACCGACGAACACTCCCGCGGCGAGAGCTTCTACCGTGATCGCCTCGGCCCCACGGTGGAGGCGTTCCTGAAGTCCGGGCTCGCGAAGGAGGACCAGGGCGCCATCGTGGTGCCCTTCGCCGACCGCGAGCGACCCGTGCTCATCCGCAAGGGCGACGGCGGATTCCTGTACGCCACCACCGACCTGGCCGCGGTGCGGTTCCGGGTGCAGGAGCTCGACGGTGGCCGGGTGATCTACGTGGTGGACGCCCGCCAACGCGATCACTTCAAGGACGTCTTCGACGCCATCCGACTCGTCGGCTGGGATCGGCTCCCTGACGGCACGCATGCCGAGCTCTCCCACCTGGCGTTCGGCAGCGTCATGGGCAAGGACAAGCGGCCGCTGAAGACCCGCAGCGGCGAGAACTACACCCTGGCCGCGCTCCTGGAGGAGGCCATCCACCGTGGTGTGGAGCAGGTGCAGCGCCGCGCCGCCGATCCCGACGCCCCCACGCATGCCCTGCCCCAGGACGAACTTCGCCGCATCGGCGCGGCGGTGGGCATCGGGGCGGTGAAGTACGCCGACCTGAGCGGTGATCCGGTTCGTGACTACGTCTTCGACCTGGACCGCATGATCGCCTTCGAGGGCGACACCGGTCCCTACATCCAGTACGCCCACGCCCGCATCGCCAGCCTGATCACCCGGTCGGGGGAGGGCGAGGCGGCGATCGGTGCCAGTGCCTTCCTGGCGCGCGAGCCGGCGGAACGACAGCTGGCCCTGTGCCTCCTTCGCTTCCCGGGCACGGTGCTTGGTGCCGCCGAGCATCTGGCCCCGCAGCGTCTGTGTGCGGCGCTGCACGAGCTGGCCAACGCCTTCGCAGGCTTCTACGAGGCCTGCCCCGTGCTCAAGGCGCCCGACGCGGCCACGCGACTGGCCCGCCTGCGGCTCTCCAGTCTCACCCGGCGCGTGCTGGCCGAGGGACTTGGGCTGCTCGGCATCGACGCGCCCGAGCGGATGTGACTCGACCGCCCCGAAGCCATTCCAGCAGCCTGTCGAAGAGCGAGGGCCCCTTGCTCGAACGGCGGCTGGAGGTTGCCCTCGTCGTTCGCCTCTCGACAGGCTCCAGCGACATCATCGCCTCCGGCTGGTGCCTCCGGAGGAACTCGATCTCGTTGCGGGTGGTCTCCACCTCGGAGTAGCGCCGCCGCGGGCCGCCACAGGTTCCGTGCTGGAGGGCATGCGTGAGTTCATGCACCAGCACCAGCCGGGCCAGCATGGCCAGATCCATGGTGACGCCCGAGCGTGGCGTGGCCCAACCGGCACGGACGCGCCGGTACGCGTGCCATCGCACCAGCGAACCACGCGGCAGGCTGACGGTGATGGATCCGGGACTGCCGTCCCGAGGGGCTCGGAAGGTGCTCCGCCTTCCCCCCCGCCTCCAGCGGATCGGCACGTTCGCCAAGGTCTTGCGCTGCTGTGCGTCCAGCCCGTAGCGCTCCGCCAGGAAGGCCACCGCGTCGTCCAGGGCCTCGCGGCGGCGTCGCTCGGTGAAACGGTCGCCGGCCACCAGGCCACTCATGCGGGCAGGCGCCGAAGGTGATCCAGACGGACGCCGACCTCGCCCAGCACCAGCCGCGACTTCTCGATGCTCTCCAGCCAGTGCGAGTCGCCGCCGGCCAGGTCAGGCTCCCAGGTCACCACGCGTGCCACACCCGCCTGGATGATGGCCAGGGAACAGTGGACGCACGGCGCAAAGCTGGTGTAGATGGTGCAGCCGATCGGGCTCACGCCGTTGCGGGCGCACTGCACGATGGCGTTGAGCTCGGCGTGGACCACCAGGTCGTACTTCACCGGCCGCTGAAGGCGCTCCGGCAGATCGGCGAATCCCCGCGGCAGCCCGTTGAAGCCGGTGGCCACGATCTGTCGGGAATCCGACACGATGACCGCTCCCACACCCCGACTGGGGTCCTTGCTCCACGAGGCGATCTGGTCGGAAAGCTGCAGGAACCGGCGATCCCATTTCTCGGAGGGTGCCGCGGAAGCCATCACTTGCCCGGTCGCGAACCGGCCTGTGCCATGGCGCCCCGGACCTCCGCCGCGATGCGGTCGAGTTCCGAAGCCAGAAGATCCATCGAAGCCACGCGATCCTCGGGCTTCACGCGGATGCAGTCCATGATGAGTCGGCTCAGCCTCGCGGGGATCTCTGGCTTCTTCTCCTGCGGCGGCTGCGGCATTCGAAGCAGCGAAGCCGAGATCGGCTTGGCTGCACCCGGCGGCAGCACCGTGGGGATGATCTCGCCCACCAGCACGAAGTACATGGTGGCGCCCAGGTTGTAGATGTCGGTGGCGGCGGTGATCTTGTCCAGAGCGGCCTGTTCCGGCGCGATGTAGCCGGGCGTGCCCTGGATGCGCTCCTTGGTCGAGCCGATCTTGCAGGCCTGCCCCAGGTCGATGATCTGGATCGAGCGGTCCTCCAGGACCATCACGTTGATGGGCTTCATGTCCGCGTGGACATAGCCCTTGGAGTGCATGTGCCCCATGCCACGGGCGATCTGAGCGAACTGCTCCACGGCCTCGAGCAGGGTCTCCGGTCGCCGGTTGTCCATGGCGTCGGCATCGATCAGGTGCAGGCAGAGACCGATTTCGGTGGTGGTGAACAGCTTCCGGACACGGTGGACCTTGCCCACCTTCCGCACGTTCGGATGGTCGAGCTTGCTGCCCACCTCGTGTTCGATCTCGACCTGGGCGATGAAACGGTCGTCCTTCTCGGTGCGGCGCACGACATGCTTCAACGCCCAGACCTGCTTGGTCTTGGGGTCCTGCACCGCGAACAGCTCGCTGGCTGCGCCAGTGCCAAGCTTGGCGACGACCGGGTAGCCGAAGATCTCCTGAGGAAGACCGCTCATGAACCTGCTGCTGCCGAGCCTCATGAAGCCGTCCGGAACCGCTCCAGACCAAGGCCAAGGGCACCTTCGGACCGCGGCAACGGTCCTTGGCCCCACGACGACTGCCCTTTCAGCAGAGGCCGTCCTCCGAATGTAGCCCAACCCCGGAACCCCCGCAATCTTCGGTCAGTCCGGGTCTTGAAGCAGCTGTCCCTCGAATTCGGCCGACGGGAAGTGCACCCCGGGGCTGCTCACCGGCGCCACGTCGCTGTGCAGGTAGACACGATCGGCCGGGATGCGCAGCTCACGCTGCAGTCGGCGCACCAGGGACGCCAACTCCCGGATCTGCCGATCCGTGAAGCGACGACGGTCGCCATTCCCGACCAGGCAGATCGCCACGGCATGCTCGTTCAGGTGATCCGCCGAAGACCGGGCCACGGGTGCCGCTCCGGCCACCGTTGGTCGCTGCACCACGTGCGCCCCCGGCTGCTGACGGTTCCAGCGTGGTCCGACCTCGATCAGGCCGTCCGCCATGCCTTGGCCATTGCCGACCACGAAGTGGTACCCCAGGCCCATCAGGCCCTGCTCGGCGTGCATGCGGGCGATGGTCGCACCGTCGCCCGCCGGCGTCCCGGAGTGATGGATCACGATCGAATCCCAACGCCCACGGTCCAGGCGGGCTTCGCGGGGATTGACCCCCATGTCCGCCCGGGCCTCGATGTCCGGAGCCGCCATCACCACGGGGCGAGGGCCGTCCGCATCACCCAGCACCAGAACGCCGCAAGCCAGCGTCATGGCTGCCGCGAAGGCCCCCCAGACCACCCGAGTTCGACGCGACACCGAGCTGGCTGCTCGGATCGGCCTGAGGATGGGAAGCTTCCTGGGCATGGGTGTCTCGTTGGCGGATCTATCGGATGCGGACTTGGCCGCACTTGGACGAATGCGCGGACAAAATCAGCTGGGTGGAGAGAGTCGCGCCCGAAGCGCGGGCTTGGGGGTTGCCGAACACGTCGGGCTCCTGAAGCGGCGTGAACTTGTCACGGAGGGTGTCGGTCTTCTGGTACTGGGTCCGGGGCTCGTTCTGCGGGAAGAGCACCTTGTGACACCCCACCACCATGGGCAGGGTCACCGCGGTCAGAAACCACATTCGGTGGTTGTTCCGGACGCGTGGGTTCAGGTTGGACCGCCTGGAGGGCACCGCGGCGCGATCATAAGCGAAGGGTTACGGTCTCCTGTCCATGCCGGGGCCCGCTCACCCCCCGGAACGGCCCCTGCCCGAAGCGGGCCGGATCGCGGTCACCTCGAAGGCCAGGCGTTCCAAGGCCTCGGTGAAATCCACCCCCACCACCGGCACAGGGCGTGTCAGCCGAAGGGACCGAGGGGCGAAATTCAGGATTCCCCGAATTCCCGCGGACACAAGCATTTCCCCCACGGCCTGAGCCTCGTCCGGGGGCACGGCGATCACGCCCAGCTGTGCCCCCGATCGGCGGACCACTTCGGAGAGCTGATTCATGGACTGCACGGCATGGCCGGCGATCTTCCGCCCGACCACCCCCCCATCCCTGTCCAGCACGGCCACGATCTCGAAGCCCTCCTGGGCGAAGCGGGGGTAGGCCAGCAAGGCACGACCGATGTTGCCGGCACCCACCAGGATCGCGCGCCATGGCTGCTGAAGGCCCAGCGCGCGGCGGAGGCCCTCGTGCAGGTCCCTGATCCGGTAGCCCACCCCAGGCTGTCCACCTGCGCCGAAGCTGGCCAGATCCTTCCGGACCTGCGCATCCGCCACGCCTGCCGCCTCGCCCAACTCACGGCTGCTCACTCGGTCGGAGGCCCCCTCCTGCTCCAGGCGGTCCTGAACCGTCCGCAGGTAGAGACTGAGTCTTCTCGCCGCAGGCTTGGGAATTCGGGTTCGCTCGGGCATTCGGGATCCGTTCCCTAGACTGTACCGATGCACATGCTCGACATCCTGGCGCGGGACGCCCGCACGGCCAGTTTCGAGTTCTTCCCACCGGTCAAGGATTCCGGATGGGATCTGCTCTTCACCGCCATCCGGGAACTCGAGCCCCTGGCTCCCAGTTTCGTGAGCGTGACCTACGGTGCCGGAGGCGGAACCCGGCAGCGGACCAACGACCTCGTGCTCAGGCTGAAGCGGGAGACTTCATTGGATCCCGTCCCCCATCTGACCTGCGTGGGGCACTCCCGGGCCGAGATCCAGGCCATCCTGGAGCGGTACGCCGCCGAGGGCGTCTCCAACATCCTCGCGCTTCGCGGGGATCCGCCCAAGGATGGTTCGATCCCCAAGGCCGGCGACTTCCCGCACGCTGCGGACCTGGTGCGCTTCATCCGTGAATTCAACGCCCGAGGCGTTCATCCGGACCCTCGCGGCTTCGGCATCGGCGTGGCCGGATTTCCCGAGGGCCACCCGGAGACGCCCAACACGCTGCGCCTGATGGATCACCTGAAGGCGAAGGTGGACGCTGGTGCCGACTGGATCTGCACCCAGCTCTTCTTCGACAACCGGTCCTTCCACGATTGGCGCGAGCGTTGCGACCTGGCCGGCATTCGCGTGCCCGTGATCGCCGGCATCATGCCCGTGCTCAGCGTGGCCAACCTGCACCGCATGGCCGACCTTGCGGCATGCACCCACATTCCCGCCAAGCTGATGCGGGCCCTGCAGCGATGTGGTGACGACGCTCAGGCGGTGGAACGAGTGGGCATCCACTGGGCCACCGAACAATGCCTGGAACTGCTGGACCGCGGCACCCGCGGCATCCACTTCTACACCCTCAACCGCGGCGACGCCACGCAGCAGATCTTCCGGAACCTGGGCCTGAAGAGCACCGCAAGCCTCCGATAGACCGACTCAGGGGGTGGTGGCTGGCCGTTCAGGCTCGGCCGACTCGACGACCTTGGGCTCGGGTCGGGATGCGTCCGGCTTCTCGGCAGGCTTGGCAGGCGTTGCGGGCGCTGAAGGCACCGCGGACTCGGGCACGATCGGAGGTGCATCCAGCCACAGCTTGCGAAGCAGGTTCGCCAGCGTGTCGTCGCCGGGTGTCCCGGTGACCTTGGCCAGGCCCTCCTCGATCGCCTTGCGATCGCCGAGCAGCCGGCCGATGTACGCGACGAGCAGACCGTAGTCCGCGGGGTCCCGATTGGCGGTCATGCGGACCTTCGCACCCTCGAGAGCCTTGGTCAGTCGCGCCGGCTGGGGCAACGCCTCGGGCGCGTAGGTCACATCCATCATCTCGGGACTCTGCGTGAAGAGCTTGCGAAGCGTGATGGAGGCGGACCCGGGAAGGTTGGCCCCGATCTGGCAGTGCAGAAGTCCGGCCGTGGCCCGTGGGTCGTCGGGCTTCAGGAGCAACGCCACCTCGAACCGCTTCTCGGCGATGAAGTTGTTGCCCTCGCGCATGGCACGTTGGCCTTCGCTCAGAAGCTCGTCCAGCCGGTCCTTGCCGCCCTCGCCGAACGCGTCGAGTTTCGTGCCGTGCCGGAGCAGCAGCGCATACTCCTCGGCGGTCATCTCCGGTCCCGTGTTCGCCGGCTGGGCCCGGTCGTCCGAGCGATCCTCGGCTGCCGGAGCCTTGTCGATCCGGCGACGGAGCATGTCGTAGGCACTGCCCAGACCCTCCTCGGCCTCGGCGGGTGGCGTCTCGCCGCTCGCGTCGCGCCGCTCCTCGCCATCCTTCGGTTCGGCCGGAGCCGGTCGCGCGGTCTTGGTCTGGGGCCGCTGCTGCCAGTTCCTGCGGATCTTCCAGAGCATGTCGTCATAGGCCCCACCACCGCCTTGAATCCGCGCGATCGCCAGTTCCGAGTCGCTCATCATCCGAGGATCGCGCGCACCGGCCTTGGCGGCGTCGGACTCCAGCTTCGCGATCTCGAACGGCGTGAGCGACCTGGTCACGGACCGATCCATCCGGAGCAGCCCTCTCCGAAGGTCGTCCTGCAGACGCGCGGCCTCGTAGAGATTCAGCCGGTCGCTGCCCCTGCGGCTTCCGTCGCTCTCGCGCTTGATGCCGCGCACCGTGCTGGCGGTGAGCGTTCCCGTGTCGCCCGTCCGCGTCTGGTACCGCGCCATGGGACTGCTGACGGTGTCCATGGTCAGGAGTCGCTCGGTCGCCAGTCGGTTCGATTCCTGGTCCAGGCGGTGGCGCGTGCTCGCGGCCGGGGCGGATCCCGTCACGCCTCGCTGGCTCGTCCCGGCGAAGTCGCGCCGATACTCGATCGCTCCGCTGTCCCGCATCATGCTGAAGGTGTCGCCCGAGCTCTGCGTGCGCGCCAGGTTCGCGCTGCTCAACGCACTGTCGCGACGGAACTGCATGCTGCTGTCGCCGCCCGTGGATCCACGGAAGTCGCCCTCGGCGGTGTAGCCCACGTTGCCACGAAAACCTCGGCCACCCGCCACGTCGCCGGTCACCACCAGGTTCCGCGAACGGTAGTCCTCGCGGGTGGCGGTGGGGTTCGACTTGCCCTCGTTCGCGTGCAAGTTGGCGTCGAGGGCGTTCTGGGCCAGGGCCCGCGCGGGCAGGAGGACCGCCAGGAGCAGGAGCGTTCGCGGAAGCACGGTGACATCGTAGCCGCGCGGCCGGCATTCCCTAGCATCGCGGCGTGTCGCCGACCGAGGACCATCGGACCAATCCCCGAAGCCCGTTCCAACGGTCGCCCTCGGTTCCGGCGCTGGTGATCAGCCTGTCGCTGGTGGTGGGCGCGGTCCTCTTCGGGATCTACGGTCCCACGGTGGCAGGCCGACTGAGCCATGGTGGCGGACTGCCGCTCGTGGACGTGCTCGACGCCGCGGCGCGACTGCGCTATCGCGCCATCATGGACTCGCTCGAGAACCGAAGCGAACCGGACCTTGTGCCCGAGGAGGCGAAGGGTGCGTTGCGCCAGCTCACCGGACGGCTGGTGACGGCGCCGGATCTCGCAGGCGCGGGATTCCACCTCATGCGGGTCGGACCGGTCTCCCTGCCCGGGTCCACCTATCGATCGGCGGTCCTGGTCTACCGCGGGCGTGGCGCCGCGGAGGGCCGCTGGGTCCTGTTGTTCGTGGCGGCGGACGAGGGGCAGTACCTGGCCTTCGACGCGCTCGGCCGGCCTCGGCCACTCGCCCCGGAACAGACCCTGGAGGGCGAGTTGCCGGGCATGGAGAGCATGGCCCTGGTCTGGAGTGACGGCGCAGTCCTGCGACTGGCCTGCTTCGAGAACCCGGCCGACGCCGAGGCGGCACGCGAGGCGCTCGGGGCTCCGTAGACTCGCCCCTCATGCCCGCCACGGCCAGCATCACCACGCCGATCTACTACGTGAACGACCGGCCGCACATCGGCCACGTCTACACCACGACCCTGTGCGACGCGTGGGCTCGAGCCATGCGGCTGCGTGGTCGGGACACCTTCTTCCTGACCGGCACCGACGAGCACGGCGTGAAGGTGGAGAAGAGCGCCGCGGCCAACGGCGTGAGCCCGCAGGCGTGGGCGGACCGCAACGCCGCCGAGTTCGAGGCGGTGCTTCGCCTCTTCCAGCAGACCAACGACGACTTCATACGCACCACGCAGCCCCGTCACGAGCGACAGGTGCAGCTGCTGGTGGAACGGCTGCGCGCGGCCGGCGCCCTGACGAAGGGTTCCTTCGAGGGCTGGTACGACGAGGGCGAGGAGACCTACCTCACCGAGACCAAGGCCAAGGAGAGCGACTATCGCAGCCCGGTCAGCGGCCGTCCGCTGGTGCGCGCCAAGGAGGAGAACTGGTACTTCCGCCTGAGCGCCTTCGCGCCGCGGCTGGAGAGGCTCTTCGCGGAGAACCCCGACTTCGTGCGCCCCGCGGCCCGCCGCAACGAGGTGCTCGGCCGCCTGCGCGAAGGGCTGCAGGACGTGCCGATCACCAGGACCAACTTCTCGTGGGGCATCCCCATGCCCGGTGATCCTGGTCACGTGATCTACGTGTGGATCGACGCGCTGCTGAACTACGTCACGGCCCTGGGTCTGGGCGACGGCAGCGCGCCGGACCGCACGCGGTACTGGCCCGCCGACTACCACGTGGTCGGCAAGGAGATCCTCTGGTTCCACGCGGTGATCTGGCCCGCCATGCTCATGGCCCTCGAGCTGCCGCTTCCCAAGTGCGTCTACGCGCACAGCTTCTGGATCAGCGAGGGCCAGAAGATGAGCAAGAGCCTGGGCAACTTCATCGACCTGCCGGCGCTGCAGGGGCATGTCGATCGCTACGGACTCGACGCGCTGCGATGGTTCCTGGTCACGCGCGGTCCGCTCGACGCCACCGACACCGACTTCCGCGTGGCCGCCTTCCACGACGCCTACATGGCCGAGCTGGTGAACACGGTGGGCAACTGCAGCAGCCGCGTGAGCGCCATGATCGCCAAGACCTTCGAAGGCCGCATGCCGGAGGACCCGCAGGCCGGCGGCGAGTGGCCGGCCCGATGCGCGGCCGCGGTCCAGGCCTGGGAGTCCCACATCGACCGATTCGAGCTGGGCCAGGCGACCTCGGTGGCCATGGGTCTGCTTCGCGAGGTCGACGGCTTCATCAACCGCACCGAACCCTTCAAGCTGGCCAAGGATCCAAGCCGGCGCGCCGAGGTCGGCGCCATCCTGGCCCAGTGCGCTGAGACGGTGCGCATCGCCGGCGTGCTGCTCGAGCCCTTCCTGCCCGTGAAGACCCCCGAGCTGGCCGCGGCCTTCGGCGGCGTGCGCGGCTCGTGGGCCGAACGGACCCGCTGGGGCGCCCTGAAGCCGGGCAGTGGCCTGGTGAAGGTGGCCCTCTATCCTCGTGTGGAGACGGCCCCGGCGGCCTGAGTTTCCGCCCTCGCGGGCTCATCCGGCCGGCCGGTTCAGGCGAATCCTCTGCCATGGCCAGCAAGCGCATCATCGTCGGCATCACGGGCGCCAGCGGCGCCCCGTACGCAGTGCGTCTGCTGCACCACCTGGCCCGGGCCGACTGCGAGACCCATCTGGTGGCGTCCTCGCTCGGACGCCGGCTGCTCGCCGACGAGTGCGGCATCAAGCGGCTGGATCCGGACACGCTGACGGACGGACTGGGCTCGCGACTCACCATCCACAACGAGAACGATCTCGGGGGTCCCCTTGCCAGCGGCAGCTTCGTGCACGACGGCATGATCGTGGTCCCTTGCTCGGGCAACACGCTCAGCAAGGTCGCCTACGGACTCACGGACAACCAGCTGCAGCGCGCAGCCATGGTCACGCTGAAGGAGCGAAGGCGTCTCGTGCTCGCGCATCGTGAGACGCCGCTCAGTCTGGTTGAGATCGAGGCCATGCGGGCGGCCACGCTGGCCGGCGCCGTCGT
Organism: uncultured bacterium; assembly: GCA_903861235.1. Classification (GTDB taxonomy): domain Bacteria; phylum Planctomycetota; class Phycisphaerae; order Phycisphaerales; family SM1A02; genus SYAC01. The sequence goes on from CAIOTP010000022.1 coordinate 14,914, forward strand.
CATGCCGCTCTCGCCCGGCTTCTACCTGAATCCCGCCACCATCGGCGATCTGGTCGACTTCATGGTGGCCCGCATGCTGGATCTCGTGGGTGTGCCTCACCGGATTCAGCCTCGCTGGGACGAGCAGCTGGCGGCCGAGCGCGCGGAGCGGCTCGCGTCGGCTCCCCGGCCCACGGCATCCTGAAACCCAGAAGGACGCTGGAAAACAGGTAAAAAGCAAGCGGACGGGACCCTAGGGGATCCCGCCCGCTCGAAAAAGGGCGTGGGCGGAGGAGAGACGCTTCAGCAGCGTCGCCGCCTCCCACGTGTTGCACCCGGCAGAAGCGCGGCCAGCACGCTCAGCGCTCCTGGTCCGGGTACGAGGTTCATGTCCAGCGAGACGGCATCCAGCGAGGTGTGGATGCCGGTGGATCCGAAGTCCACCTGCCAGCGGGTGCAGTTCCAGACAAGGTCCGGGACCGTCCAGCTGTAGGCGACCGTGATGTCGTTGCCGGGGAAACCGCCGCCGCTGCTGGCCACCGAAGACCGAATCTCGGTCGCGGCGGGCGTGAGGCGACGCGAGTTGCCGGAGTTGTCGAACAGAGTCAGCGCCACGGAACTGTCGTTGATCGCGCCGGCACCGGTCGTCGCGATGTTCAGGACCACCTGTGTCGGGTTCCGCGGCGCCAGGCTCACGCCTCCCATCACCATGACCGACAGCGAGCCGAAGCCGCTGTAGATGTTGCCCGAACCGGTCAGGGCCGACGTGGGGGCGAAGTTGAACAGCGACGCCAGGTTCGAACTGCCGGCCATGTCGGCGGCGTTCGGCCCCGCGTACGCGGCAGTGAAACTCTCCCAACCCATGAACAGGGTGTTGGCGGACCCCCGCCAGGTCGGCACCAGTGGATTGACCAGGCCAGCCCACGCCGACGAAGCGACGCAGACGGCGGAAACCGCGCAAACAGCAAAACCGCTCTTCACAGCCTTCTCTCCTCAACCTCCGTGATGAGGCTGGCGAACGCAACGCCAACCGCCTTTCGGCATCCTCCTATCCGTCTCCGCAAGGTCTGCAGTTCCGCATGTCCGCCCCGAACCTGAAAGGGCCGGGCCTACATATAGGACTTTGAAAAGTCCTATATGTAGGCCCGGCCCTTGCCTCAGTACGCCTTGGCGAACACCACTCGTCTCGTCGCCGGCTTGCCGCTCAGGATGCAGGGTCCGGGGTCCTCGCCCCCCTCGAGCGGAATGCACCGCACCGTCACTCCGAGCTCGTTCTTCAGCTTCGCCTCCTCGGCCGGATCCATGCAGAAGCGGCTCCAGGCGAAGCCTCCGTGGATCTCGGTCGGGGCGTTGTCGGTCTCGGGCTTGCTGGGGGTGAAGAAGGCCCGGAACTCCTTCGGGTCGTCGATCCGGCGACTGTGCCGGTCCACATGGGCCTTCGCCCGCTCGAACATGCCCTTCTGGATCTCCTCCAGGAGTTCCACCACCCGTCCAACCACGGCGTCCGGGGTCATCGCCTCTCGCTCCTTCACGCCGCGGTCGCGGCGACTCACGCTGACGAGCCCCTGCTCCAGGTCACGCGGTCCGATCTCCACGCGCAGCGGCGCACCCTTCTTCACCCACTGCCACATCTTGTCGCCACCGCGCAGGTCGCGGCGGTCCACCTCGACCTCGACGGTGCGCCCGGCGTACGGAAGCTCGCGCAACCGCTTCGCCAGCTTGTCGCACGCCTCATGGATGGCCGCGGCGGTCTCGGGCTTGGGCGTGATCGGCAGGATGACCACATGCGTCGGCGCCAGACGCGGCGGCACCATGAGCCCGTCGTCGTCGGCGTGCGTCATGATCAGGCCACCGACCAGCCGCGTGCTCAC